>JBIQMJ010000033.1:0-20032 GCA_044463445.1 Segetibacter koreensis | reverse complement strand
ATTTTCCGGTATGAGCGGAAGCGTAGGCTTATCTTATAAATTCAATGAGAAGTTTAGTATGAAAGCCAATTTGGGCAGGGGTTACCGGGCTCCTAACGTTTCCGAAATTTCAGCAAATGGCGTTCACCCGGGAACTAATATTTACCAGATGGGCAATTTGAATTTTAAGCCTGAATTTAGTTTGCAGGAAGATATGGGAGCTACTTTCAGTTCAAACCATGTAACTGTGTCTGCGGATATTTTTAATAACGATATTCAAAATTACATTTATAATGAAAAGCTGAAAACCGCAGAGGGACTGGATTCTGTTATTGTTCCCGGCAATGAGACCTTTAAGTTTGTGGCCGCAAGGGCGCAATTGTATGGCGGCGAATTAAGTGTGGATGTACATCCCCACCCGTGGGACTGGCTTCATTTTGAAAATTCTCTTTCCCTTGTATATGGCGTCAATAAGGGTGTCCCCGGCGAAGGAAAATTATCTGACAGCGCCAGGTATTTGCCTTTCATTCCGCCGGTGCATACTATTTCTGAGCTGAGGGCTACAATAAAAAAAGTGTCAGGGATTTTTGGAAATGCATTTGCGAAGATTCAATTTGAAGTGTATGCGGCACAAAACCGCGTATACCTGGAAAACAATACTGAAACGCCCACTGCCGGTTACCAATTATTCAATGCAGGATTCGGAACTGATGTTTTGAATAAAAAAGGAGAGCCAATGCTTAATATTTCTTTCTTGGGAAATAATTTATTCAATGTGGCTTATCAATCGGGATTAAACCGTCTTAAATATTTTGAGCCTTATCCCCACAACTTTACCGGGCATGATGGCATTTTTAATATGGGAAGAAATTTCAGCATCAGGATAAATGTTCCATTAAGAATTAAAAATTCAGAAAAAATACAGGATTAAAATCCGGGTGATTTTATTTGAGCCACCCCTGCTTTTAAGTTTTCAGGAAGCCGCTATTTTCAGACAAGCTTCAGCGCAATTCCGGCAGGTTTTTTCGCATTGACGGCAATGATCATTTTCATGTCTTGAACATTCATTGGCGCATTCGTTACAAATTTCTGCGCATATCACACACATATCTTTTGCTTTGTCGCTTTCCAAACTCATCAATTGTGCAGAAGCATAGCAAACGACAGCACATTCCATATCAAGATGGATACATTTCGCCATCTCTTTTATGTGTTCTTCCCGTGTACAGGACGATGCACAATAATTACATGCAGATGCACATTTCAGGCAGGCATCTATTCCCAATTTGTATTGATCGTATTCTTTCATATTGTAATTTTTCATTTGCCAATTACAATAAATGTTCCGATGTTGATCTTTTGCGATTCGCAGTGTTTTAAAGTGTAGGTCTTTTTTGGATTTCAGTATGAATCTTTTGTTAAATTATCAAGGATTTTTTTAAACTCCCCGAAGAATCTGGCTCATTTCAGTTGCAGGTAATTGGGCATTTCTGATGGAAATGGCTCTCACCGCATTTTGTCCAAATTCAGTAAAAGCTTTTTTTGAAATCTCATCATCACCGATCATTACCGGAATTCCCAAATCGCCGCCTTCGCGAATGGATTGCACTAAAGGAATTTCTCCCAGGAAAGTAATATCAAATTCTTCTGCAAGATTTTTACCGCCTTCCTTTCCGAAAATGTAATATTTATTTTCCGGCAATTCGGCAGGGGTGAAGTAACTCATATTTTCAACAATGCCAATCACAGGCACTTTTAATCCTCTCTGGTTAAACATGGTAATTCCTTTTTTAGCATCAGCCAAAGCCACCAATTGGGGAGTGGTTACTACGATAGCGCCTGTTACCGGTACCGTTTGAACTACAGTAAGGTGAATATCTCCGGTTCCCGGTGGCATGTCTATCACGAGGTAATCGAGTTCGCCCCAGTCAACATCGCTGACAAATTGTTTAATGGCGCTGCTTACCATTGGGCCACGCCAAACCACCGCTTGTTTTTCATCTACCAGCAATCCAATGCTCATCACTTTGATTCCGTATCGATCGATGGGAACAATTTTCCCTTTCCCATTCACGTCGCGCATTTGGGGCCGTTCACCCCGGATACCAAACATGATATGAACACTTGGCCCATAAATATCTGCGTCCATCAGGCCAACTTTGGCTCCGCCTGTTGAAAGAGCAAGTGCCAGGTTAGCTGCTACTGTACTTTTTCCAACGCCACCTTTTCCGCTAACTACCGCAATGATATTTTTTACATCTTTTAAAAGTTCATTTTTATCGGTTCTTAAAGTGGAGGTTTTGCTGGTCCAGTTAATTTGAATTTCTGCGTTCTCATCCACCATTGAATGAATCGCCTTCTCACACCTCATTCTGATGATATCTTTTAAAGGGCAGGCAGGTGTGGTAAGTATTACAGTAAAGGAAACTTTTTGATTGTCAATCACAATATCCTTCACCATATCCAGGGTTACTAAATCCTTTTTAAAGTCGGGTTCTTCAACGGTGCTCAGAGCCTTCATTATCTCTTTTTCTGTCATGGTTCAATTTTTTGTTAAAAACAATTAGCGGTCGCAAATTTAACCATTGATAACCTTACTTTGTTTACTTAAACCGGAACTTTCTGCAAAGAATTTCCGAAATTTACCAATCACGTATGAAAAAACTGGTACTATTTTTTATTTTGTTTCTGTTTGCAATTACCGGCACGGTCAAAGCGCAATTTGAAAAGTATAAGGATTCAGTAGTTCAATTGTATGGAGTAGTAATGTCTGCCGATAGCCTGCAGGGTTTGCCTGGTGTAAGTGTGGTGGTGCAGGGGCGCAACCAGGGCACCATCACCAATGATCAGGGCGTTTTTTCGATCGTAGTTTTAAAGGGCGATAAGATAGAATTCACCAGTGTAGGGTATAAGCCCAAACTGGTTACCATTCCTAAAAACCTGGAAGGCAATCAGCAGAGTATGATACAATTGATGGTGCAGGATACCGTCTATCTTGCCGCCACGATCATAAAAAAATATCCGACCAAAGAAGAGTTTGCGCGGGATTTTGCCAACATTCAAATTCCGGATGACCAGGAAGAAATTGCCAGGAAAAATATGTCAGAAGCCAATCGTAAGGCTTTGATGTCGGTTTACCCGATGAGCGGCCGGGAAGCTACCAATTATTATTTCAGGCAAAATCAAAAGAAATATTATTCTGCGGGGCAATTGCCTCCCCAAAATATTTTTAACCCGATGGCCTGGGCAGAATTCATAAAGGCCTGGAAGAGGGGGGATTTTAAAAACAAATAGAGACAGCTCAATAAAAATTCATTTTATTTCTTGCTCTACTGTAAATCCGGCTGCGCTTTTTTCTTTTACATTTGTTTTCTTCAATCAACTGTTATGGATATAAAAAATATCGCCGTGATCGGTGCCGGCACAATGGGAAATGGCATTGCGCATGTATTTGCGCAAAATAATTTTTTGGTGAATCTTATTGATATTTCCCAGGCTCAGTTAGACCAGGCGATAAGCGCTATCAAAAAAAATCTCAACAGGCAGGTGGCAAAAAATACTATTTCAGAAGAAATAAAAGATAAAACCATTGCTAACATTTCAACTTTTACTTCTATGAAAGAAGGCGTAACAAAAAGTGATTTGATCATAGAAGCAGCAACCGAAAATGAAAATGTGAAATTGAAGATTTTTAAAGAGATCGATGAACTGGCTCCGCAAAACTGCATTTTGGCTTCCAACACTTCTTCTATTTCGATTACGAAAATTGCGTCAGCCACCCATCGCCCCGAAAAAGTGATCGGGATGCATTTTATGAACCCGGTCCCGGTGATGAAACTGATTGAAATTATCAATGGGTATGCTACGGATAAAAATGTTTCCAATACGATCATCCATCTTTCAAAACAAATTGGAAAAATTCCCTGTGAAGTAAATGATTATCCAGGTTTCGTTGCCAACAGGATTTTAATGCCGATGATCAATGAGGCGATCTACGCTTTGTATGAAAATGTGGCCGGCGTTGAAGAAATTGATACGGTGATGAAACTCGGAATGGCGCACCCGATGGGGCCTTTGCAATTGGCAGATTTTATCGGGCTGGATGTTTGCCATTCTATTTTAAAAGTGTTGCACGAAGGATTTGGCGATTCAAAATATGCGCCTTGCCCTTTGCTCACCAATATGGTAAATGCGCATAAATTAGGTATCAAAACCGGGGAAGGATTTTATAAATATACAGCCGGAAGCAAAGATTTGGCGGTTAATGAAAGGTTTAAACATTAATAGTTTAGTAATTGGATATATTTCTTTTGCTTTAAAGTCTTTTGTTTAGATGTTTTAGAAAGTTTAGAACATTGTACTAAATCATTAAACCAGTATTTTGATTTCCTTATTTTCATTTCGCTAACCTGTCTAACAAAGCGAATAAAAATTGGCGGTTATCTTCAAAAAAATCCTGCCGGTTTTCTATTTCTTTTTCAGTCTGAATATATTTTCCTTTTATCAGTTCATCCCTTCCGTTGGCAATCATTTGTCGCAGGCTTTCTTTAGTAGTTTCTAAATGAAATTGAAGTCCCAGTATGTTATTTTGATAAAGAAATCCCTGGTTTCTGCAGGCTTTGGAACTGGCAAGATGAATGGCCTTTTCAGGAATATCGAATGTGTCGCCGTGCCAGTGAAAAACAGTAATTGGATTTTCCAGGCCGGAAAATAATGTATGTTGACTGGCATTGCTGCTGAATTCAATTGGGAACCAGCCAATTTCTTTTTGGCTATTTTGATAAACTTTTGCCCCTAAAATCTGGGCTAACAATTGGGCGCCAAGGCAGATGCCGATAACCGTTTTTTCTTCTGCGATTGCCTGCTGAATAAATTCTTTTTCCGTTACCAGCCACGGATATTTCTTTTCATCATTCACACCCATTGGCCCGCCCATAATGATAAGCCAGTCTATTTCTTTCAAATCCGGCACTGTTGCATTTTCGTAAAATCGGGTAGCACTAAGTGCATGTCCATTTCCAATACACCATTCTTCAATACTTCCCAATCCTTCAAAAGATACGTGTTGGAAATAATGGATGTTTAATTTTTCCATTTTAGTTTTTAGAAATTCTTTCGGCCTCTTCCAGTTTTTTATTGATTTGTCCTGTCAGGATGTGCCAGAACATTACAAAATCGCTTCCCAGGCTATAGAATGGATAAACAAAAGTAGCGGGTTTATTTTTTTCAAAAAAGAAATGGCCGAACCAGGCAAAGCCATAACCGCACAGCGGGATAATGATGAACCAAAACCATTTGCCTGTGGCGATTCCAAGGATGATACAAACAAAAATCAAAAGTGTGCCCGTGAAGTGCAGGCCGCGGCTTACCGGGTTTTTATGTTCCGTTAAATAGTATGGATAAAAACTCCAAAAGGTTTGATATTTTTTTTCCATCGTTAAAATTATACATTTATTTCAACAGGTGAAGGCTTAAATTTTTCACCTCTTTTAAAGCGGATAACACCTCATTAATTTTATTTCGGGGTATCCCGGTTTCTATTCTGCAAAAAAGTTGCATTTCATTTTTTAGGATGCTGCAATTAAATTGTTTGATGATGCGCATTACGTCATTCATTTCTGTATAATTGAATTGCAATTCGTGTTTGATCTCTACCGCTTTCTGCACTACCGGCGTACATTGCAAAACCAATGAAGCCGCGGTTTTGTATGCATTGATCAACCCGGGAACACCTAACAAAGTTCCCCCAAAATAACGAACGACCACAATTAAAATATCAGTGAGATTTTTAGAATCTATTTGTCCGAGAATGGGTTTCCCCGCGGTTCCTGAAGGTTCGCCATCATCGCTTGATCTGAAATTATTTCCATCGGTTCCGATCCGGTAAGCAAAACAATGATGGGAAGCTTTCGGGTGTTCTTTCTTTACTTCCTGCAACATCCTTTTGAAATCAATGGCATCTTTTAAAGGAAATGAATAAGCGATGAATTTACTTCCACGGTCTTTAAACTCAGCATTGGCAGTGCTTTCTACGGTAAAATAATATCCGGCATCTTTCATCAGCTTTTTTTTAGTAAGAAGGATTTTTTTTAACAGGCCTGTTTTTCGTTGCTTACCTTTATCATTTTTTAAATTACGCAAATATTCAGATTTATCTTTTGAAAAATGGAAGCATGAAAAATTAATACCTGTTTTTTTCAAGATTAAAATCATAGTTGCAGTAAACCAACAAAAACACAAAAAATGAATTTTGAAAATACCATTGAATTTGCAAAACAACAGGATGAAAAAGACCCTCTAAAAAATTTTCGCGATCAGTTTTATATTCCGATCCTTAACGGAAAGGAGTGCATTTATTTTAATGGAAATTCTTTGGGTCTTCAGCCCAAAACTGCCCAGGACAAGGTTTTAGATGAAATGGAAAACTGGGCCAACTATGGCGTGGAAGGGCATTTCCATGGCAGAAATCCGTGGGCGAATTTCCATGAGGTATTTTCTAAAAAATTACAACCTATAATTGGCGCATTTCCGGAAGAAATTGTAGTGATGAACCAGTTAACAGTAAACATCCATTTGATGTTTACCACTTTTTACTGGCCGGATAATAAACGTTTCAAAATTATTTGCGAGGACCGTGCTTTTACTTCCGATTATTATGCGATGGATTCTCAATTGCAGTTGCACGGCCTGGATCCTGAAGAGGCTTTGATTGAAGTGAAGCCGCGCAAAGGCGAGTTTGTAACCAGGAATGAAGATATCATTGAGGCTATCAAAGAAAATGCGGATGAATTGGCTTTGGTATTTATCGGGGGAATTAATTATTTCACCGGGCAGTTTTTTGACCTGAAATCGATAGCCGCAGCAGCGCACGAAGCGGGCGCTATGTGCGGGTTCGACCTGGCTCATGCCGTGGGTAATGTAGAATTGTTTCTTCACGACTGGAACGTTGACTTTGCATGCTGGTGTTCTTACAAATATTTAAATTCAGGACCCGGCGCTGTTGCAGGTGCATTTATCCACAACCGTTATGCGACTGACAGATCGCTTCCGCGGCTGGCAGGCTGGTGGGGAACCGATAAGCATGAGCGCTTTCAGTTCAAAAGAAAATTTAATGCGATTCCGACTGCCGAAGGCTGGCAACTGAGCAATGCCAACATCCTGAGTATGGCGGCGCACAAAGCGGCTCTTACTATTTTTGAAGAAGCGGGCTTTGAAAAAATTGTTGAAAAAGGAAAAAACTTAAGCGCCTATCTTCTTTTTATTTTGAATGACATCAATACTTCTTCTTCCAAAAAAGTAATAGAAATTCTTACACCCGTAAATGAAAATGAACACGGTTGCCAGGTTTCTGTTTTATTGCCTGAAAAAGGAAAAGACTTTTTTGATTCTTTAAATACAAACAGTGTGATAGCCGACTGGCGCGAGCCTAACGTGATCAGGATCGCGCCGGTTCCTTTGTACAATACTTTTGAGGAAGTTTTTTTATTTGGCAAAATAGTAAAGGAATTTGCTGACAAAGAAATTAAGGCCGATGCATAAAATAAGTTTTGATAAAATAAAAATTCAGTTTATTTGTGCGTTCACTGATAATAATTATTACGTAGTTGAAAGCAATTTAAAATGAACAGAAATTATTTAATCCATCAGATCAAAGAAAAAAAAACATTCTTATGTGTAGGGCTTGATACGGATATTGAAAAAATTCCCGAGCATCTGAAAACCTTGCCGGATGCAGTTTTTCAATTCAATCAACAAATTATTGATACTACCAAAGACCTATGTGTTGCCTACAAAATAAATACTGCCTTTTATGAAGCCCTTGGCGTAAAAGGTTGGGAGGCTTTGGAAAAAACGGTGAATTATATTCCAAATACTCATTTTAAAATTGCAGATGCCAAGCGCGGCGATATTGGCAATACCTCTGATCAGTATGCGAAAGCCTTTTTTGAAACGATTCCTTTTGATGCCATTACTGTGGCGCCTTACATGGGCAGCGACAGCGTACAACCATTTTTGAATTATAAAAATAAATGGACTATTGTTTTAGGGTTGACCAGCAATAAAGGAAGCGAAGATTTCCAGCAGCAAAAGATTGGCGACCAGTTTTTGTATGAAGAAGTAATTCGCACAACCAGCGAATGGGGAACGAAAGATAATCTCATGTTTGTGGTGGGCGCTACAAAAGCGTCGGATCTTTCTTCTATCCGAAAAATAATTCCGGATCATTTTTTATTAATTCCCGGAGTGGGCGCACAGGGTGGTAGTCTTTCGGAGGTTTGTAAATTTGGTTTAAATAAGGATTATGGTTTATTGATTAATTCATCGAGGGCAATCATTTATGCAGGTAAAGACGAGGATTTTGCCCGCGAAGCCCGGAAGGCAGCTCAGCAATATCAAACAGAAATGCAGCACTATTTTGATGGCGCCAATTCCTTGCAATAAGAATTTGACTTATTTGTCTGTTTACTATCAAAATACTTTTTGTTTTAATTATCTTTATTTCAAAAACTGCCATGAAATCTTTTATCATTCTTTTCATTTTTATTGTAATATTTACCGGGTGTAAACAAAAAATTCTTTCAGGTAAAGATTTGGAAAATAAGCTTATTGAAACGATGAGCAATTACCTGGACAGTACCTTAAAACCCGGAGTGCATGCCACCGTGAAGGATGTTATTTATTATCCCGAAGCTTCAAAGAAACTATATCGGTGCGAATTCCACGTGATGATGCATTATGGAAATAAAGATACTACAGGAATAGTGGCAGGAACCATTACCAATGACTTTAAAACCGTAAGCCGTACACAATAATTAAAACTTACCGGAAATTAGCCTCATATCTTACTCAGATTTCATTTCTTGATTTTTAGAGGATTCTTAATAATTTGTTAACAAGTGGGTGCAGCGAAAATCACTCAATAGTTGCCTTGAATTTGTTAATAAAAACCAAAGCGCAATTAGAGTATTTTTTATTTTCTTTGCGCCTCAAAAAATCAAGCTATATGAAATTAAAACAAATCTTACCATTTTTATTGGCTGCTTTTTTGTTCCCATTCGTTATGAATGCACAGGTGACAACAAGTAGTATTACGGGTTTTGTAAAATCAGACAAAGGTGAGCCACTGGACGGAGCTACAGTCACAGCGGTTCATGTCCCTTCAGGAACGAAATATCTTACCATCACTAAAAAAGACGGTAGCTTTACGCTTCCTAATACCAGAATTGGAGGCCCTTTTACCTTAACAGTAGATTATGTGGGATATGCTTCCCAAACTATTAATGACATTACCCTTAATTTAGGGGAACCATTTGTGGCTGATATTACCTTATCACAACAGGCGCAGGTTTTGACAGAAGTAACTGTTACTTCAGCAGGAAGAGGATCTCTGGCTAAAACAGGAGCAAGCACTATATTAAATTCCAGGCAAATCGCTACACTTCCCTCATTAAGCAGGAGTATTACTGATTTTACAAGACTTACTCCCCAGGCTAACGGAAATAATTTTTCAGGAAGAGACGGAAGATTAAATAACCTTCAGGTAGATGGCGCTAATCTGAATAATAATTTCGGTTTAAGTAACGATCCAACCCCCGGAGGCGGCGCCAGCCCTATTTCAATTGAATCTTTTGATGAAATTTCTGTAAATATAGCTCCCTATGATGTAAGGCAATCAGGATTTACAGGCGCTGGTTTGAATGTGTTAACGAAGAGCGGTACCAATACTTTTCACGGGTCAGCTTATGGCTATTATCGTGATCAAAGTTTTAACGGAACCCATGCAGGCAAAGTAGACGTGACTTCGCCCACACAAAAAAATAAAGTGTATGGCGCTACGCTTGGCGGCCCGATCATTAAAAATAAGCTATTCTTTTTCGCAAATGCTGAATGGGAAAATTCTGCTGTTCCCAATAGTAATGTGTATGTACCAAAAGGTTCAAATTCTTCAGGATTGCCTTCTGCTTCGCCAATAGATTCTTTAAATAAATTCAGGGATGTATTAAAATCAAAATATGGATATGACGCAGGAGTTTATGACAACCGGCCTAATTTTGTTACTAAAAACAGGAAACTACTGGCCAAAATAAACTGGAATATAAATGACAAACACAAGCTGGTATTGAAATATTCTGACTTTAAAGGATCAGATCAATCTCCACTCAACTCTAGCAGTGTGCCCAATGGAGGCGGCTTTATAATAACTGATCCGGGAGTGGATACTTCAAAGCCTATTTCAAGACTTCCGAACAACAGAAATGGTGATCAATCTATTGGTTTCTCTAACTCTGATTATGCTACAGATCATATTGTACAGTCTGCTACTCTGGAATTAAACAGCAATTTCAGCAACAAGATTTCTAACCAGTTGTTATTAGCTTATACTCATATTGATGATAAAAGAAATAGTCCCGGAGGTATTTTTCCAACTATCGAAATATTCAATGCTGATGGAACAGTGGATGGAGTGGCAAAAGGAAGGAATTATATGAGCGCAGGAACTGATCCGTTTACCAGAAATAATGAAGTGGTAAATAACATAGCCACTTTCACAGACAACTTCAGTTATTTTGCCGGAAAACATACAATTCTTGCGGGAGCTACTTATGAATACCAAAGGCTCGGAAATGCTTTTATGCAAGGTTCTGAAAGCTATTATATCTATAACACTTTAAATGATTTTGTTACCGATGCGCCGCCTGCCTTTTATGCATACACTTATTCATTGGTTCCGGGGGAACCAAAAGTATTTTCTGCTAACCTGAAATTAGGCCAGTTAGGCGTGTATATACAGGATGAGTTTAATATTAATCAAAACTTCAAACTTACTTACGGTATCAGGGGGGATGTGCCTACCTACCTGGAGCAACCCATTGAAAATCCGGCAATCACTGCATTACAGTTTCCGGATAAGGATGGCAAAATGATGAGCTTTAATACAGGAAAATGGCCCAATGCGGCTTTACTTTTATCGCCACGTGTTGGTTTCAGATGGAAGGTGCCCACTATGAAAGGATTGTTGGTAAGAGGTGGAACCGGAATTTTTACCGGTAAAATTCCTTTTGTATTTCTTACCAATATGCCAAGCAACAGCGGGGTGTATCAAAATGGAGTGACAGTAACTAAGTATGCTGACCTTACCGGATTCACTTTTAATCCTAATCCTGATGCTTATCTTTCTAAATTCCCCGGCACTGTTACTGCCAACGCTCCAGGTTCTTTCGTTTTAATTGATCCGAAATTCAAATTCCCCCAGGTTTGGAGAACCAATTTGGGCCTTGACAAGCAACTGGGAGATGGCTTTAAGGCCACCATTGATTTGCTTTATACCAAAGACCTGAACGATGTAAAAATGCGTAATGCCAATCTTAAAGAACCTACCGGTAATTTAGCCGGAAAAGACACACGGTCTTACTTTACCTCATCAGACAAAAAAATCTACCCTAACCTTGGAGAAGTGATTGTTCTTGAAAATACCCACAAAGGCTATTCTTATTCTGCAACAGCACAGATATCCAAATCAATGAGAAATGGGTTGTATGGTTCATTGGCTTATACTTATACAAAAGCTACCGAGGTAAGCCCTAATCCAGGATCACGCGCTAATTCAGCATGGGAATCCATTGCTAACAAAGGCACGTCAAATGATGTAGAACTTTATTATTCTTCGTATGCAATTCCTCATCGCATAGTGGGAAATATTTCTTACAGGATCGAATATGCCCATCACCTGGCAAGTACCATCTCCTTATTTTATGAAGGCGCTTCACAGGGGAATTATTCTTATGTAGCAGGTGGTGATCTTAATGGTGACGGTAATAATAAAACTGACCTTATGTATATCTATGCAAAAGGTTCAGAGGTACCATTTGTTGATTTTTTAAATAAAGATGGTTCTGTGAAATATACTGTGGCTCAGCAACAGGCGGCGTACGATCAGTTTATAAATAGTTCCCATTATCTGAGCAAGCATAAAGGAGAATATGCAAAAAGAAATACTGCATTTATGCCATGGTATAACAGAGTGGACATGCGTTTCCTGCAGGATTTTTATTTGAAAACAGGAAATACTACCCACACACTTGAATTTACTTTGGATGTAATCAATCTTCCTAATCTTATCAGCAAAAATTGGGGGATTCATGATCTTTACACTGTAAATAATCCTTTAACCTTGAAAAAGGTAGTTTCCGGGGCGCCAACTTATAACCTGTCTGAATACAGCGGGAAATTAGTGACAGATGCATTTGTAAAAAGTGTATCGCCAAGCACTACCTGGGGAATGCAACTTGGCTTGAGATATAAATTTTAATAGAATTTAGTTTTTTAATCTTGAAAACCGGATCATTGTAGGGTCCGGTTTTTTTAATTGTAACAATTTAAATAATTGAAAAGCCCTTCTGTGCAGATATACTTTTTCTAAAATAGAAATTACGCATATTCATTTGCCTGCTGATTTGATAAAAAGGAAAACGAAAAAATAATCCGGTAAATTATTTTTGTCCTGTCCTTGCAGAAATATACATATTAGAAGAATACTTTTTATTTTTAGTAATATTTACATTCTAAAACTTCAATATGAAAAAGAAAATTGGAATTGGAATCATTGGCTGTCTTTTGCTGTCTTGTTCTGCCAGTGTTCATGAAGATCCGAAGACGAGCAACCCGCTGATCGGAACCTGGAAACTCATTTCAGGAACTACGATCGAAAAAGGCGATACTACCACTACTTATTATGATAATAATCTTTCTTTTATTAAAATTATCAACGGGTCTCATTTTGCCTTTTTGAATCATGATGTCAATAAAGGAAAAGACTCAGCCACGGCAGCTTACAGTTCCGGCGGAGGAAAATATACTTTGCAGGACAGCACTTACACAGAACATCTCGAATATTGCAGCGACAGGCAATGGGAAGGAAATGATTTTAAATTTACTATCAGAATTAAAAATGATACGCTCACCCAAACCGGAATTGAAAAAGTGGAAAGCGCAGGAGTGGATCGCCTGAATATTGAGAAATACGCTAGGTTAAACTGACCTAATAATTTTTTAAAATTGATTGCTCATGAAATACATTTTCTTTCTCCAATTCTTTTTGCTTTCCGCCGGGGTTTTTTCTCAAACGGATTCTTTCTATCTTCTAAAACCTGACCGCGTTTTTGATGGCGAAACGATGCACACCAACTGGGTGGTTTTGATAAATAAAAATAAAATTGAAGCCGCAGGGCCGATGATGTTTAAACTTCCGGCAAACACGAGAATTATTGAACTAAAAGGCGCCACTCTTTTGCCCGGCCTGATTGAAGGGCATTCGCATTTATTTTTACATCCTTACAATGAAACCAGTTGGAACGACCAGGTTCTCAAAGAAAGCCGCGCGGAGAGAACGGCCCGTGCAGTTACTCACGCAAATGCTACGCTCATGGCCGGTTTCACCACGACAAGGGATCTGGGAACGGAAGGAGCGATGTATGATGATGCAGGTTTGAAAAGAGCCATCGAAAAAGGAATTGTTCCCGGGCCGCGGATGATTGTGGCAACAAGAGCGATCGTCGCCAAAGGAACTTATGGGCCCTATTTTGGTAATGCTGATATTGACCTTCCCCAGGGCGCTGCTGAAGTGGGTAATAAAGAAGAAATGGAAAAGGAAGTGCGCACACAAATTTCTAAAGGGGCGGATGTGATTAAAATTTATGCAGATTATGGTTATGGAATCAATGGCGAAAATGAACCGACCTTCACCGCAGAAGAAATTGCGGCGGCTGTGGCTATTGCCAACAGCGGCGGAAGATTGGTGACTGTGCATTCATCCACCCCTGAAGGAATGAGGCGTGCGATTGAAGCCGGCGTTCGTTCAATCGAACATGGCAATGAGGGAACGGAAGAAATTTTTAGATTAATGAAAGAAAAAGGGGTGGCGCTTTGCCCGACACTGGCTGCTAATGAAGCAATTGCACAATACTATTATGGCTGGAAAAAAGGAAGCAGTACAGAACCTCCCAGGATTATCAACAAAAGAAAAAGTTTTGCTGAAGCACTCAAAGCAGGAGTGACGATCTGCATGGGCGGAGATGTCGGGGTTTTTCCTC
Source organism: Segetibacter koreensis (assembly GCA_044463445.1). Classification (GTDB taxonomy): domain Bacteria; phylum Bacteroidota; class Bacteroidia; order Chitinophagales; family Chitinophagaceae; genus Ginsengibacter; species Ginsengibacter koreensis_A. The sequence goes on along the minus strand of JBIQMJ010000033.1, from coordinate 5,963 downwards.
ATGGCGACAATGCCCGGGAAATGGAACTGATGGTGGAATATGGAATGAGACCCATAGACGTGTTGCATTCTGCTACCTCGGTCAATGCGGATGTTTTTGGATATGGAAATGAGATCGGTCGTGTTAAAAAAGGGCTTTTCGCAGACCTCATCGCGGTGGAAGGAGATCCATCTCTTGATATCCACAACATCCGTAAAAATATTTTTATCATGAAAAATGGAAAGATTTACAGGCAACCTTAATCGGTTTAGCATTCTATTTATAATTTCAAAAATGAGGTATAAAAATTATTTGGTAATTCTTCTTTTTCTCTGTTCCTGCAGCAGCGCTAAAATGGTGAAGACTACTTTATATTTTGGTCAGTCGAGGTCCGACGGAAGTTTTATTGCTGAAAATGAATGGACCACTTTCAAGGAAAATCAGATCAGCAGAGTGTTTCCCGAGGGCTGCACTATTATTAATGCCAAAGGCAATTGGCTGGATCCGGAAACCAAAAAGATCATCAGTGAACCCACTTATATGGTGATTTATTTTTACAAAAAATCTTCTCAGAAATCAAAACAAATAGATAGCCTGCGAAATTTGTATAAAAGAATATTTATTCAGCAATCCGTTTTAAGAACCGATAATAAAGTGAAAGCAGAATTTTGAATTGACACTGCCTAAGCCTGCTGAAAGAGAAAAACATAGTTCAGTAAGCCAACAAAAAAGTGCAAATTTTATTTTACAGAATTAAACGTAATCAGCTACAGATAAAAAACGGTTCTACACAATTTCTTTCAGTTTCTCTACCACCACATCCACTTCTTCTTTTGTATTGTATTTGCTAAACGAAAAACGAACCGTAGCCTGGCCGGTGTTTTGAGCAATCGCATTGATAACATGACTTGAAGTTTGCGCCCCCGAATTGCAGGCGCTGCCGCCGCTCGCACAGATATGGTTGATGTCAAGATTAAAAAGAAGCATGTCTGATTTTTCGGTTTTCGGAAAGGCTACGCTTAACACGGTGTAAAGACATTTGCCTTCCGGATTGCCATTGAAATGAACACCGGGAATGTTTTTTAAAAGGCTTTCTTTCATGTAATCTTTTATCTCTTTAATATGCCGGCTTTCTTCTTCCATATTTTCTACCGCCAGTTCCAGCGCTTTGGCAAAACCGACAATACCATAGATATTCTCTGTGCCAGCGCGCATATTTCTCTCCTGCCCGCCGCCATTTATAAAGGGATGGATTTTTATATTTTTATTGATGTACAACATTCCGACTCCTTTTGGTCCATGAAATTTATGAGCCGCCGCATTGATAAAATGAACATGCAATTTTTGCAGATCAATAGGAAAATGGCCTACTGTTTGAACGGTATCCACATTTAAAACCGCATTATGTTTTTCTGCCAGTTCTGCTACTCTTTCAATATCCGTGAGGTTTCCAATTTCGTTATTGGCATGCATCAGGGTAACAAGACTTTTCTCTTTGCTTTCTTTTAAAAGTCTTTCCAGGTCTTCATAATCGATAAGGCCGTTGGATAAAATATGTACGTAAGATAGTTTTACTTTGCCGGTTTCTGCCAGGTGTTCGACAGAATGCAGTGTGGCATGATGCTCCAGGGGAGAACTGATAATATGGCGACAATCTAAATCATTTACTGCTGCATTAATTGCCGTGTTCGTGCTTTCCGTGCCTCCGCTCGTAAAAAAGATTTCGGAAGGATGAGCATTTAAAATTCCTGCTACCGATTTCCTGGCACTTTCAATAGCCAATCTTGTTTCCCTTCCATAAGAATAAATGGAGGAAGGGTTACCAAATTTTTCTGTAAAATAAGGCAGCATTACTTTAAAAACCTCAGGATCTAAAGGCGTGGTAGCTGCATTGTCAAAATAAATTCTTTGCAAGTGAATTATTAAATTATTAGATTATTGAATTGTTGTAGTGCTATTTTGTTGAATTGTTATATTGTTAAATGATAGCTCATTTTTCCATTTTTTCATTTTCATATTTTCATATTGCACGTTAACTCATCACTTCGTGAATGTCTTTCATAATTTTCCTGGCGATATTTTCAGCAGTGGTTTCAAAATTACTTTCAGAGTAAATACGCAGAATGGGTTCGGTATTGCTGGTTCTCAAGTGCACCCAGTCGTTTCCAAATTCTATTTTTAATCCATCTTCTGTGTTGATGGGATTATTTTTGTATTTATCTTTTATCTTTTGGAAAATATCTTTTACGTCCACATTATTTTCCAGCGTTATTTTATTTTTTGAGATAAAATAATCAGGATACATTCCTCTCAATTGTTTGATACTTTTTTTCGAATAGGCAAGATGCGACAGGAACAAACCAATGCCGATAAGCGCATCACGACCGTAATGAAAATCAGGAACGATGATACCGCCATTTCCTTCACCCCCGATCACTGCATTCACTTCCTTCATTTTTTGGACCACGTTTACTTCGCCAACCGGGGAAGGATAATATTGGCCGCCATGGCGATGTGTAATCTCTTTCAAAGATTTTGTGGACGACATATTGCTGACGGTATTTCCTTTTCTTTTGCCCAAAACATAATCAGCCACAGCCACCAGCGTATATTCTTCCCCAAACATGCTTCCGTCCTCGCAAACGAAGCAGAGCCTGTCCACATCAGGATCTATGGCAATTCCCATTGAGGCGTTCTGCTTGATTACTTCATTGCTCAGGCCAATCAGGTTTTTAGGAAGCGGTTCAGGATTGTGTTCAAATTTTCCGTTCACTTCCTCATTGATCACTATGATATCTTTTACACCCAATGCTTTCAATAAGGCAGGAATATAAATGGCCCCGGAACTATTTACCGGGTCTACTACGATCTTAAATTTTGCTTTCTTTATCGCTTCTACATCCACTAATTCATAATTTACAACCAGGTCTATGTGTTTGCGCAGATAAGAATCATCTGTTTGATGTTTCCCTAACTTATGAACCGGAACAAAATTAAATTGTTCGCTTTCGGCAATTGACAGGACTTTCTCGCCGGCTTCGGCATTTAAAAATTCCCCTTCACTGTTTAATAATTTCAAGGCATTCCATTCCTGAGGATTATGGCTTGCAGTTAAAATAATTCCTCCGGCAGCCTTTTCGTTTGATACAGCAATTTCAACAGTCGGGGTGGTAGTCAGTCCCAGGTCAATGACATCAAATCCACAGGCCAGCAGCGTATTGGAGCAGAGGCCGCTTACCATGCTTCCGCTGATTCTTCCATCGCGGCCGATTACAATTTTTTTATCACCCGGGTGCTGATCCAGTGAAGTTGCAAAGGCTGCTGTAAATTTAATTATGTCTAACGGAGTGAGATTGGTTCCGGGATTTCCTCCTATTGTTCCTCTTATTCCCGAAATACTTTTTATCAGTGCCACATCAATATTTTAAAAATGCAAATTTACTTTTTTTCTTTGTTGAAACCGCCCCTCTCATGAATTCTCCGGGTGGATAAATGGGGTTAAACATCACACTATAATGGCCTTGCTTTAGAAATCGCAGTAAACCAAACAATAAGAGCAATTGTTATTTTGCTGATTTAAATACTACGCTTCCGCTTTTTTCTGTATCCGATTCTATTCTTACTTCATATCTTTTGGCCCCATCTGTAACCACCATCAATGCAGTGTTTGGGGGAATAGAGCCCAGGTTATCGGCATACATTGTCACAATATTTTCAGGAGTATTCTTATCTACTGAAAGTGTAATTGAGATTGGTTTTTCGGACAACCGCTGATGGGAAAGTACCACCCTGCCGTTGTAGAAAACGGAAATTGAATCTCCGTCCACTTCGCCGTTGTCATAAAAATCCAGTTTGAAGGTCGGCTCGGTAATGGTGATAATTTTTACAATGTCTTTCCTTCGGCTTTTAAATCCCTGCACATTGGGTGAAATAGCAGAAGGCTTGTGAAGGCGATCTTCAGAAAAATCTTTTTGCGCAAGACTTTCAACCTTGTCGGGAACATCTATTGTAGATTTTTTCGGAAGTGGCTCTTTTTTTATGATTGGTTTTTTAGGTTTCACCTGGGCGACTGCGGGAGGGTTTTTATGCACGGGTTTTTTTACCGGGGCCTTTGCCAACGGCCTGGTGGCGGGTTGGGTGGTACGTGGCATATACCCTATTGGAAGAGGTTGGACTACTCTGCGTGAAAGCAGCGTAGTCCCTGTGTCGGTGCAGGTTTGGTTAGGCGCCGGAATCCATGTTCCTCTTAGAATTTCCATATCCCCCGTATCCTTTTCATAATGCAGTTTGTGAATTTGGAAACAATTGGTGATGCCTGGCGGGGTATTTGATTTTATCCTTTCTACTTCTTTAATTTCCAGCGTATTATTCCGGCGGTCAAGAGTGCCACTTATCCGGCAGATAGTGTAATATTTTTTCAGCCCTTCCTGGTAATACGTATAGGAGTAGCCGGAAATTTTTGATCCTTCTGTCGTTAATTCCAAAACATATTCGTTGGTATTGCCGCCAATACTGTAATAGCCCGGAGGTAAGATAACACTGAAAGAGCCTTTCCATTGGCCATTAAAATTTACATCTTTGTTGATATGGAATTTGTAATGTGAAGAATTTTTTGGGTTGGAATAATTTTGCGCGTAAGAATCCTGGGCAAACAATGCGCAACTCACAAACATCAATATTAGTAGGGTAAAAAATCTTTTCATCATGTCGGTTATTGATTCACTCTAAATTAATTGTTATTAATAACTTACCGGCCCAAAGGAATATCATCTATGTCTAATACTTCGTTAAATTTGCCCTTCAAAAATTAAACAAAAATTAAAAATTTTAAAGCAGAGAATGATCAGTATTACTTTTCCTGATGGCGCTGTGAGGCAATATGAGCAAGGAGTTACCTCAATGGATATCGCAAAATCAATTAGTGAAGGTTTGGCAAGAAAAATCCTCGCTGCGGAAGTGAATGGCGAAGTGTGGGACCTTTCGAGGCCGATTAAAAAAGATGCTTCCATCAATTTTTTAAAGTGGGAAGATGAAAAGGGAAAATCGACATTTTGGCATTCTTCTGCTCATCTTATGGCCGAAGCGGTGGAAGATGCTTTTCCCGGCGTTAAATTTTGGGTCGGGCCTCCAATAGAAAAAGGGTTTTATTATGATATTGACCTTGGGGAAAATGTAATTGCAGAATCTGATCTGGAAAAGCTGGAAAAGAAAATGAATTTGCTTGCCAAAGAAAACAATCCATATATCAGGCAAGAAATTTCAAAATCTGAGGCCATCAAATATTTCCAGGAAAAAGGCGATGAATACAAACTGGATTTACTCTCTAAATTGGAAGATGGGAGTATCACTTTTTATACCCAGGGTAAATTTACCGATTTGTGCCGTGGGCCTCATATTCCTTCCACCGGTTTAATCAAAGGCATTAAATTGACCGCAATTGCAGGCGCGTATTGGAAGGGGGACGAAAAAAATAAAATGCTTACGCGCATTTATGGGGTCACATTTCCCAATCAAAAAGAACTGGAGGAATATCTTATTTTTCTGGAAGAAGCGAAAAAGCGCGATCACCGGAAAATCGGAAAAGAATTGGAATTGTTCACTTTTTCAGACAAGGTGGGGGCGGGTTTGCCTCTATGGCTGCCCAAAGGCGCTATGCTGCGCCAACGCCTGCAGGATTTTATGCAGAAGGCCCAGTTAGAAACAGGGTATCTTCCCGTTATCACTCCGCATATCGGATCTAAAAGTTTATACGTTACCAGCGGACATTATGAAAAATATGGAAAAGACAGTTTTCAACCCATCAAAACTCCGGTGGAAGGAGAGGAGTTTTTGCTGAAACCCATGAATTGCCCTCATCATTGTGAGATTTATAAATCTGCTCCGAGAAGTTATAAAGATCTGCCATTGAGGTACGCTGAGTTCGGAACGGTATACAGGTATGAACAATCCGGCGAATTACATGGGCTTACCCGTGTGAGAGGGTT
>JBIQMJ010000032.1:0-20261 GCA_044463445.1 Segetibacter koreensis | reverse complement strand
AGCACGTAAGCGGAATTGCAATGGGATTGATATCCAAAGGAGATAAATTTGCCATTCTTTCTGACATACTGGGGGATGAGGATCACCTTGGCGATATGGATTTTAAAGTAACAGGAACCAGGGAGGGAATTTGTGGTGTGCAAATGGATATCAAAGTAGACGGCCTAAGTATGGATGTTATGAGGCAAGCTCTTGATCAGGCTAAAAAAGGAAGAATGCACATCCTGGATGCCATGTATAAATGTATCCCTGAGCACAATGCTGATGTAAAACCTCATGCACCAAGGATGGAGAAACTGATCATTGATTCCGAATTTATCGGAGCGGTAATCGGGCCCGGAGGTAAAATTATACAGGAAATTCAAAAAACTACCGGCGCTACTATCAATATCACTGAAGTTGGGAAAACAGGGGAAGTAAGTATATTCTCTGCTAATAAAGAGAGCCTTGACCAGGCAGTTGCATGGGTGAAAAGTATTGTGGCGGTTCCGGAAGTGGGAGATGTGTATGAAGGAACTGTAAAAGGGATTAAAGAATTTGGAGCCTTTATTGAATTTTTACCAGGCAAGCAAGGTTTATTGCACATTTCGGAAATCATGTGGAAAAGGCTTGAAAATATGGACAACGTTTTCCAGGAAGGCGATAAAGTAAAAGTAAAATTGATCGGTGTAGATCCCAAAACCGGTAAATTTAAATTGAGCAGGAAAACTTTGTTGCCAAAGCCGGAAACCAATGCAGCGCACCAAAACAGGCCAAGCAGAGAAAATTAATTCTTTATCTAAATTTATATTAAAGCTTGTATTTGTTACAGGCTTTTTTTATGAAAAATTATTTCAAAATACAAATTGGAATTAAATCCGAGGAGCAGGCAGAGATATTAATTGCTTTGCTTTCAGAAATTAGATTTTATGCCTTTGATGAAGAGGATGATTTTTTGAATGCTTACATCAGGGAAGAGGACTTTGATGAGAAAAAATTAAAAAATATTTTGCCCTCCGGAACGTTATTCAACAAACAAATTGTTAAAGAAGAAAACTGGAACAAACAGTGGGAGAGTGGTGTAAAGCCAGTTGTTATAGGGGATTTTGTTGGGATTCGGCCTTATTTTGCGCAGGCAATTGATAAAGTAAAGCACGATATCATAATTACCCCAAAAATGAGTTTTGGTACCGGCCATCATGCCACTACTTATTTAATGGTTGAAATGATGGAGAACATTGATTTTTATAATAAGTCGGTTATCGATTTTGGAACAGGTACAGGCGTATTGGCCATACTTGCAGAAAAAAGTGGAGCCTCCGGTGTTACCGCTATTGATTTGGACGAATGGAGCATAAAGAATGCTTCAGAAAATATTAAAGCGAATAATTGCCATCGAATTTTGTTGAAGCAACAGAGTGATCTCGCAGGAATTGAATCGGCAGACATAATATTGGCTAATATTAATTTGAATGTGCTAAAAAATGAAGTATCTTCAATTGAATCAACGGTAAAAAAAGGTACATTTCTTTTGGCTTCCGGTTTCCTCCTGAATGACTTGAGCGAGATGGAAAATATTTTTGAGGGGAAGGGGTTTGTTAAATGTAAAACAGAGCAACATGAAGATTGGCTCGCTATATTGTTTAGGAAGAAATGATCTGAATTTTAGCAAAATTAAGACTGAAACACATCGATTTAATGTTATATTTGCTACCCTGTGATTTGAATTATACATCCATTATGAAAGAATTCATTTTAATTATCCTCGCTTATTTTATTGGTTCAATACCCACTGCACTTATTGTCAGCAAAAGTTTTTTCAATATTGATATAAGAGAATACGGCAGTGGAAACATGGGCGCAACCAACACTTTCCGGGTTCTTGGCCCAAAATTCGGTACGGTGGTGATGATAGGTGATATGCTAAAAGGTATCTTAGCCGTTTCTCTTTATAATTTACTGCCGTATTATCTAACCAATGAATTATACAGAACCAACCTGATGCTTGGCCTTGGATTGGCGGCTGTTATTGGACATATCTACCCAATTTGGGCTGATTTCAGAGGAGGAAAAGGAGTTGCTACGCTTTTTGGGATGGTTTTGGCAATTCAGCCCGTTGTAGCAATTAATTGTGTGGGTGTGTTCCTGGTAGTCCTTTATCTGACAAGATATGTATCGTTAAGTTCCATTGTTGCAGGCGTGGCGCTTCCCATTTGTGTTTTGTGGATCTACAATGAGCAGGAAGTTTTTTATCGTGTATTTGCAGTAGCTGTTGCTGCATTAATTTTGCTTACCCATCAAAAAAATATAAGTAGGTTATTAAAAGGAAATGAAGGCCGTGTTCCCATTTTGAAACATCGCGACCGAAGAAAATCTCACCGGAAAGAATTTTAATATTTTTTTGATTTTACCTTGTAGTTTTTTTTAGTCTAAAAATCATTGCTTTTAAACCAGATTTTTTTGGTACAGCAATTGTTTATTGATTCAAAAAATTTAATAACTATGAAAAAGTGGTACGTTGCGATACTAAGTTTAGCGATTTTTTTAACCGCCTGTACAAAAAATTTGATTACCGGTCGGAACCAATTATCTCTAATTCCTGAATCTACTTTGCAACAGGAAGCGGTTACTCAATATCAGTCATTTTTATCTAAGAATAAGGTGGTAAGCAGTTCCTCAAACCGGGATGCCGAAATGGTAAAGCGGGTAGGAAGCCGCATTGCCGATGCTATTACGAAATATTATGCCTCCAAAGGTTTGTCCCAGGAACTCGCTGGCTATAAATGGGAATTTAACCTGGTTCAGAGTCCTGAAGTAAATGCATGGTGTATGCCCGGGGGAAAAGTGGTGGTTTATACCGGCTTGCTTCCTATTACCCAAAATGAAGCCGGCCTCGCAATTGTATTGGGCCATGAGATTACCCATGCTGTAGCGCATCATGGGCAGGAAAGAATGAGTGAAGCCCTGGTAGCACAGGGAGTACAGTTAGGAGGTGACCTGTTTACTCAAAATAACCCCAAGGTTAATAATATTTTTAATGCTATATATGCTCCTACAGCTCAAATCGGAGTTTTACTCCCCAATTCACGCCAGCAGGAATATGAGGCCGATCATTATGGGTTAATTTTCGCTGCAATGGCGGGATATAATCCGAGGGAAGCTATTCCGCTTTGGGAAAGGATGGCAAAACTGAATGAGGGTAAACAGGTTCCGGAGATTTTGAGTGACCACCCATTAGATTCAAAAAGGATTGCTAAATTGAAGAAATATATGAACGAGGCATTAAAATATTATAAACCCGTTAAGTCATAATTGAAAGAAAAATGTAAAATAATCAGAGAGATTAGGATAAGGCAGGTTTTTTTAGCCCGGAAAAAATTTTTTTCGTAATTTTGCGTCTGTCTTTAACTGCAACTCTTTTATATTTTGATCTTTTTTCTTTTTTTGGAAAAAAATTGCAGTTTTTAAAGACTATTTTTAATCTTTAAAACATTGCCTTTATTATGTCTCAAACAATGTTTGAAAAATTGCAATTAGAGGATGAGAAAAATTTATTAATCCAGGGCCTTCCTTCCACTATTGAGAAACAGTTTTCAAAACTTTCCTTTTCAAAAAATGTTACCCAGCTTCTGAAAATCCGTAAAATAGATTTTGCACTTGTGTTTGCACTTAATTCGAAACAACTCCAGAAAATTTTTGCAGAACTGTGCCCCGCTTTGCATGATGAAACCAAACTTTGGATTGCCTTTCCAAAGCAGGCTTCAAAAATTGTCAGCGATTTAAACCGGAATGGTTCCTGGGATTTCTTAATTGAAAAAGGTTATGAAACCGGAGAAAAAGTTCCTCTTGATTATGTGTGGAGCGCTCAAAGATTTACTAAACAACAGGTTTGTGAAGAAATTAAATCTAAAACCACATCTAAAGTGGTAAGAATGAAACCCGATTCAAGAAAATTTGCTGAAGCCGAAGGATTTTAAAATTATTATGACTTTTAATAGATAAGCCACCTGGATATTCAGGTGGTTTTGCATTTTCGTAAAGATTAGTGAACGAAGAAATAATTCTTATTTCTATTTGCATTGTTGAAGGGATTCTCAGGAGTTTTTGTGGCGCAGAAAATTTATGTATTGAAGTAAAAACAGCGACACAATTATTTCATAATAACCATTCCAATCTCTTTGGTTAATTGCATTTCCATAGTTTTCAATTGAGAATGGGTTTGTATTAATACCATTTGCCGTTCTGTAGAAGTGGTTTTGCTCAGTTCGTTAGCATTAAGGTTAATTAATTTTTTTATTTTTTTCAATTCCAGGTAACGAAGAGTGGAGGTAATATCTATTTTATAATTTTCTTCTCTTGTAGGTACAGACATGTCATATTTTGATTCCCAGCCATCGCTAACCTCGTATGGAAATTCAATCAGGTGAACCACTGTATTGCTCATTGCCAGATCATCGGTATATAAAAAGTTTTTTGAAACGGGTTCCAGTTTTTCTTCATACCAAACTTTATAAGTACTTACTATTTTTTTCAACATCCCATCTTCGATCGTATCTTCTTCAATAAAATCATACAACAAATAATCGGCTACTTTCTTCTCATCTTCCCATTCATTCAAACCATATTCCAGCAAGCATCTTACTAAGGATCTTTCGTGAAAAATTTCATCCTTCACCAGTTCCAGCGGCTCTTCCTGCTCTGCCCCGAATTCAGCACTTTCACTTCCCTTTTGTTGAACAAAATTTCCTTGTTGAAATAATTTTTTTTCTTCTTTGGATAAATTTTCCCTAATAAATTTATTGACCAGGTTGTGCAATCCGCCTTCGTCAATTTTTAATATTTCAGATGTTTTTTGGATGTAATCCTGTTGTTTGGTAAAATCTTCCGCCTTATTTATTTTAGAAATTGATTCTGCAATCCGGTTTACAATTTGCGCTTTTTTATTGGTATCATCAGCTGATTCTGCCAGGGCCAGTTCTAATTGAAATAAAATAAAATCTTTTTTATTTTCTTTAATAAAAGTGGTAAACTTTGTTGCGCCATATTTGTTGATATAACTATCAGGGTCTTCCTGATTGGGCAACAATACCAACTGAACATTTAAGCCTTCTTCCAGCGCAAGATCAAGCCCGCGCAATGCAGCTTTAACGCCGGCAGCATCTCCATCATACAAAATAGTAAGGTTGGAAGTATATTTTTTTATGAGCCTCAATTGGTCGGGCGTGAGTGAGGTGCCTCCACTTGCCACTACATTTTCAATTCCGGCCTGGTGAAGAGAAATCACATCTGTATAACCTTCCACCAGCAGGCATTCATCGTTTTTATCAATAGACTGGCGTGCAAACCATAGTCCATAAAGAATTTTGCTTTTTACATAAATTTCGTTTTCGGGAGTATTGATATATTTGGGCGCTTTGTCATTTTTCCTGATCAGGCGGGCTCCGAATCCCGTAACCTTTCCTGATTGATTATGAATGGGGAAAATTACACGCCCTCGGTAATTATCCTGCAATCCATTTTCTCTTGAAACTACTAATCCTGATTTTTGCAAAAGTTCTTTATTAAATTGCTTTTCAAGCGCTGCTTTGGCAAATGTGTCGCGGGCTTCAGGGTTATATCCCAATTGAAACCTTTCAATAATTTCTTCCCTGAATCCTCTTTCTTTTAAGTAACTCAATCCAACATTCGCACCTTCTTCAGAGTTTAATAAAGTATCTGAGAAAAACTGCTGTGCAAAATTATTGATGATGTAAAGGCTGTCGGCAGTTTGTTGCTGTGCTTTATATTCAGGACTGGTCTCCTTCTCTTCAATTGCTACATTGTATTTTGCTGCCAGCCATTTTAACGCCTCTACATAACTGAATTTTTCATGTTCCATCAAAAAAGTGATAGTATTACCGCTTCGTCCGCAACCAAAACATTTATAAATTTCTTTTGATGGAGATACCGTGAATGAAGGTGTTTTTTCATTATGAAATGGACAGAGGCCGATATAATTGGTACCGCGTTTCCTTAGTTTCACAAAGGAATTGATAATCTCAATAATATCGATTCTGCTAACAATCTGTTGTATCGTTTCCTGCGGAATCATTTTTTGGATTGGGTAAACTGGCTTTGCGTTTGAACGGGTCTGGATTGACCAAATAAAAATATTAAAGCGTCCAGATGAGGCAAATCCAAGCCAGGATTAAAGTCAGTATAGTAGTCACAACCATAGTGGCTACAAAATTTTTCATTGAAATCATGTTACTCATAACTTTTAATTTTTAAAAATTTACACGAAGTAAAAGAATTTTATTATCATTTTGTAATGCTATAAATATCCGATTTTTTCTTATTGAAATCCGGATTTCTAATTATTAATTTTATAAAAAATATCCAATGGCGGATTTCAGTTGGGAACATTTGCCGGAGACTTGTTTGCAGCACGGCGAGTTATTTGATTATCTTTGTTTGTAATAAAATTGGATAAGATGGAGAAAAAAGAAGTCTATATTTTATCGGCCGTTCGTACGCCGATCGGTAGCTTTGGGGGAAGCCTTAAAGATATTCCTGCTACAAAATTAGGCGCTACTGCAATAAAAGGCGCTGTGGAAAGAGCAGGAATAAAAGCAGAAGATGTTCAGGAGGTTTATATGGGCTGCGTGTTGCAAGCCAACCTGGGACAAGCTCCGGCACGCCAGGCAGCAATCTATGCCGGGCTTCCTGAAAATGTTTGTTGCACTACGGTTAATAAAGTTTGTGCAAGCGGTATGAAGGCTATCATGAATGGTGTGCAAAGTATTTTGTTAGGAGATGCTGATATAGTAGTTGCAGGCGGAATGGAAAATATGAGCAGCGCTCCTTTTTATGCTCCGGCAGTTCGCTGGGGAAATAAATATGGAAATTCTTCACTCATTGATGGAATGGCAAAGGATGGTTTGACCGATGTGTACAATGATTTTGCAATGGGCAATGCCGCGGAATTATGCGCGCGTGATTGCCATATATCACGTGAGCAGCAGGATGAATTTGCTATTGAAAGTTACAAACGAAGCCAGGCATCCGTAAATGAGGGAAGATTTGAGAATGAAATTGTAGGCGTTGAAATTCCCCGGAGAAAAGGGGATCCTGTTTTAATGTTGAAGGATGAAGAACCCTTTAATGTAAAATTTGAAAAGATACCCGATTTAAAATCGCCATTTGAGAAAGGAGGAAGCGTAACGGCTGCAAATGCAAGCACCATCAATGATGGAGCGGCGGCTGTAGTCTTAATGAGCAGGGAAAAATCGGAGAGTTTAGGATTGAAACCCATTGCAAAAGTACTCGGGTATGCTGATGCAGAACAGGCGCCTGAATGGTTTACGACTACTCCTTCGCAGGCAATTCCGAAGGCAATAAAAAAGGCAGGTTTGGAAATCAGTGATGTTGATTTTTTTGAATTGAACGAAGCATTCAGCGTAGTAGGCATTGTCAATACTCAAAATATGAAACTGGATGCCGCGAAAGTAAATGTAAATGGTGGTGCAGTAGCTTTAGGCCATCCGTTAGGCGCCAGCGGAGCCAGAATCATTGTTACTTTAATTAATGTATTAAAACAAAATAATGCAAAAATAGGAGCGGCAGGTATTTGTAATGGTGGTGGTGGTGCAAGCGCCATGGTTATTGAACTTTGTTAGAAAAAGAATTCTACGTTCTTTATTTTTTATTAATTTCTTAGAATAGAAATCCGGGTTATTTATTGATCCACTTGGTTCTTCTGAATAATGTATTTTCTTCCTGGTTTTAGTGCTCCTTATTTCAATAATTATTTTTATATTTTGATAAACAAGATTACAAAAGCGCTTTCCATTTTCCCCTCTTTTTAAAATATTTGATTCTGTAAAAAAAAGGCAATAACCACCTTTTTCTTTTCGTTAGATAGATTAAGGAGTATAAGTTTAAATCTGCGCTTATGAAGAAAATATTTTACATTCTATTCTTTTTTTTAACTAACCATGCTTACAGCCAGATTATCACCTCTTCCATTAATGCCAACTTTGGAGTGGATGCAGATCTGAGTTCCAATTATTTTAATTCGAATCCTTCTTTGAACGGCGATGACGATTGGTTTTTATCAGGTGCTGGTGCTGGAATTGGAGTGATTGATACAACAGGCGCTTCTGCAATCATTGCTAAATATGCGACGGATCCTTCATTTAGATATTCTTCATTTGTTCGGAGAATGAGCGTGCCAACTTTTTCAACAGTTAATAATAAATTATTGATGGGAGCTGCATTTATCAGGGATTATCATGGAACTGATTCCACTTCATTTTCAGGAAGTAAAAATGGCGACAGCCCGGGTATCTGGTATTCGCCCCAAACGCAACCGGTGCCCAACAAAAACGATATCCTCGACGTAATGATGCATCTTAGAAGGGATGGCCCTTCCATGAGTGATTCCCTTTGGTTGTTCGGTGGTGTATCAATTTATGGAACCACCGGCGACAGGTATTTTGATTTTGAAATGTATCAAACCGATCTTTCGTTCGACAAAGCTTCAGGAACATTTTCAGGTTATGGGCCCGATGCGGGACATACCAGTTGGACTTTTGATGCCTCTGGAAATGTTTTAACTACAGGTGATATTATTTTTTCTGCAGATTACAGTAGTTCTACTTTAACAAGTATTGAAGCAAGAATTTGGGTTAATAAGGCTTCTATGGCAATTACACCTGCAGGCTTTAATTGGAGCGGCAATTTTGATGGAGCAAGCAATGGAGCGCAGTATGGCTATGCTGGAATAACGCCAAAAACAGCAGGCAATTTTTATACAGGCCTTGAGAATTCAGTAAGTAGCTGGGCCGGAGCTTTTTCTTTGATTTTGGTAGATAACAGTATGGTGACTAATTATGATGCGGGACAGTTTATGGAATTTTCAGTGAATCTTACCAAGCTTGGCCTGGACCCAAATACTATGGTAGGAAAAACCAGTTGTGACATGCCTTTCAGAAGGTTTATTGTAAAATCACGTTCTTCAATGTCTTTCACTTCACAACTCAAAGATTTTGTAGCGCCAATAGATTTTTTTCAATCTTCAGTTGGACAAGCAACTTTTGATGGATTACTGGATTGTGGTTTCACAGGCCCGGCTACTTTATTTGTTTCGGATGCAGTCAGCAGTTCTGTTTATACCTGGACAACTACGGATGGACACATAGCCACTGACCCGGTTAATGATTCAATAACCGTTGATTCCGCTGGTACTTATGTGGTGTCTCAACAATTACAATCTTATTGCCCCGTTTATTCTACTGACACAGTTGTGGTGCCTCCTTTCGATCCAGCCTGTTCTGTTTTGAAACAATCGAATATTAATTTTTGGGGATTAAATGGCGATAGCGATAATTTACTTAAATGGTCAGTTACTAATAATAATGAAACCCGGTATTTTGAAATTGAGAAAAGTATAGATGGTAGTAATTTCTTTGTGCTGGGAAAAGTAAATTCAGTTTTTTCTGATTTACCTTCTGTGAATTATCAGTTTACAGATGAGACGCTTTCTAAAGATTCTAATGCAGTTTATTATCGTTTAAAAATATTTAATATTGACAAGCAGTTTTCTTACAGTAAGATAATCAGGTTGTCAACAAATAGAATTGCAAATTGCAGAGTTAAAATATTCCCCAACCCGGTTACCGATAAATTACAGATTGGAATGTATACCCCTACCAGGCAAAATATAGAATTATCCATATTTGACGATGCCGGAAGAATAATGAAAAGGCTAAATGCAATCAGCGGTATAGGAAATTCAAAAATAATCATTTCTGATTTTCAGGCCTGGCCGACGGGAAGTTATTATGTAAAGATATTGGTAGGTAATGAACTGATTTTTAGTAAAATGATTCTCAAAAAATAAACTTAATATTAACTCACATTTGATTTTTTAAAACATTTGACAGTATCTCTTTTAATAAAAATTGTATTTTTACGGATAATTTCACTGAATGGAAATTTTACCCGGCCCTTTATTAAAAACAATTAATTCACCCGCAGATTTAAAAAAACTGGATCGGACTCAATTACACCAGTTGAGCAATGAACTCCGCCAGTATATTGTGGACGTGGTCAGTGTTCATGGTGGCCATTTCGCCGCAAGCCTTGGGGTAGTAGAACTTACAGTCGCTTTGCATTATGTTTTTAATACGCCTTACGACCAGTTGGTATGGGATGTCGGACACCAGGCCTACGGTCATAAAATTTTAACGGGGCGCAGGGACAATTTTAATACAATCAGGAAAAAAAATGGCCTCAGTGGTTTTCCTAAAAGATCCGAAAGCGAATATGATACTTTTGGCGTAGGCCATTCATCAACTTCCATTTCGGCGGCATTGGGTATGGCGATGGCTTCTCATTACAAAGGAGAAAATGACCGCCAGCATGTGGCCATTATCGGCGACGGGGCCATGACCGCTGGCGAAGCTTTTGAAGCCATGAATCATGCGGGTATTGAGAAAAGCAATTTGCTCATCATTCTCAATGATAATTGTATGAGCATCGACCCTAATGTGGGTGCATTGAAAGAATATCTTACCGATATTACCACTTCTCAAACATATAATAAATTTCGTGACGATTTTTGGAAAGCGTTAGGTAAACTTCCGGGAAAAACTTTTTCCAGAAAAATGGTGGGGAAGATTGAAACTTCTTTGAAGGGAATGGTAAGCCGCAGCAGCAATCTTTTTGAATCATTGAATATCCGTTATTTCGGCCCGATTGACGGGCATAATATTACCAAACTGGTGGATACTTTGCAGGACATGAAAGAAATTTCCGGCCCTAAATTATTACACATCAAAACAGTAAAAGGAAAAGGTTTTGAACTGGCGGAAAAAGATCAAACCAAATGGCACGCTCCGGGTTTGTTTGATAAAATAACCGGCGAGATTTATAAGAAAAAATTTGATCTTCCCCAGCCGCCAAAATACCAGGATGTTTTTGGAGAAACGATAATTGAACTGGCAGAAAAGAATGATAAGATCATGGGTGTTACTCCCGCAATGCCCAGCGGTTGCTCTTTAAAATATATGATGGAAAAATTGCCCACCCGGGCTTTTGATGTGGGCATTTGCGAACAACATTCTGTTACGGTTAGCGCCGGAATGGCTACCGGAGGCCTGCGTGTTTTTTGCAATGTCTATTCCTCCTTTATGCAAAGAGCATACGACCAGGTAATTCATGATGTGGCATTGCAAAATTTACCTGTGATCTTTTGCCTGGACAGAGCCGGGCTGGTTGGTGAAGATGGTTCCACCCACCAGGGTGCTTATGATATTGCCTATATGCGTTGCATTCCCAACATGATCGTAAGTGCACCGATGAATGAAAGCGAATTGAGAAACCTGATGTACACAGCGCAATTGGATTCTACACAAAATCCTTTTGTGATCCGCTATCCACGCGGCGAAGCCGTGAAAGCAGACTGGAAAACGGAAATGAAAGAAATAAAAATCGGCACAGGAAGAAAATTGAAAGACGGCAAAGAAATTGCAATTTTATCTTTTGGACATCCGGGAAATTTTGCTTCGTCAGCAATTCGTGATGTAAAATCAGAAGGGTTGAATCCTGCTCATTATGACATTCGTTTTGTAAAACCTTTGGATGAAGAATTATTGCATGAAGTTTTCAGCAAATATTCTAAAATAATTACCGTTGAAGATGGAACCGTAGTGGGTGGATTTGGTTCTGCGATTTTAGAATTTATGAATGCGCATCAATACAAAGCCGATGTAAAAATTTTAGGAATTCCGGATGTCATCATCGAACATGCTTCGCAAAAACAACAGCAAGCGCAGGCAGGGATTGATTCAAATCATATTGCGGATGCGATCAGGGATATGGCGAAAATTGACGTAAATAAATTGATTGGATGAGGATGTAAAAGAGTTTAGGTGATTCTGAGTATTAACTCTTTATTTAGCAGTCAATTTTTGAAATATTTTTGGCATGGTTTGCGAATCTATTGTTTCCATATCAACCAACCGGAGTGATTTCACCATTTTAAGAGTAATTGTTTTGTATTTTAGAAAATGAGGAGTTTTCAGATGCTGCTCATAAGCTTCTTTGTTCGCATATATTTCAAGGATGCGAATCTGCGTCGGACTTTTTTTTTGATACATTGGATAAATAGAAATTACTCCTGGTTCTAACTCCACAGATGCTTTTGATTCTTCTTTCAAAATTGACATATACTGTTCAAGGTAATTGGAATCTATTTCTATTTCTGAAATGCGAATGATCATATTGCTCTTTTGAGCAAAAGTATTTTGAAACGTAAAAAGTAGGAGGAAAAAAAATATTCTGTTTTTCATGATAGAATTTTTTTGGTCAGAAAACTTTGCTGAAAAAGTCAAAATCATTCCATTTCAATAAAAACAAAAATCGCACTTATTTCTTTCTTTACTGTCTTTAAAAACTTTACCGGTGTTTATCCGTCATAAAAAACGCCAGATTTCCTCCATTCATAATTTCTGAATGCGTGAGGTATAAACGATTTAAAGGCTTTCCATTCAATTCTATTTTCTGTACATAAACATTTTTATCGCTTTGGTTTTTTGCCACAATTGAAAAGGTTTTTCCATTCTCCAAATGAATCGTGGCCGCGTTTACAGCCGGACTTCCAATTTGATATACATCAGAGCCGGGAGCAACAGGATAAAATCCAATCGTACTGAAAATATACCAGGCACTCATTTGACCGGTATCGTCATTTCCTCCTAAACCATCAGCGCCTGTATGATATTGATTTTTCAAAATCATTCTTACAGTCTGTTGTGTTTTCCATGGCTCATCAGTCCAGTTATATAAATAAGCCACATGATGTGAAGGCTCGTTTCCGTGCACATATCCACCGATAATTCCATCTCTTGTGATGTCTTCCGTTTCTGCAAAAAATTTATCCGGCAGATGCATCGTAAATAAAGTGTCGAGGTAATGAGTAAACTTTTTCTTTCCTCCCATAAGTTGAATTAAAGACGCAGGATCTTGTGGAACGAACAAAGAATAGTTCCATGAATTCCCTTCAATAAATCCCTGACCTGAAGTGCTCAACGGATCAAAATCTTTTTTGAAACTTCCATCGCTCAAACGGGCCCGCATAAAGCCAACAGAAGGGTCAAAAACATTTTTATAACTTTCAGATCGCTTCATGAATTCTTGGTAAATATCCTTCCTGTTCAGCTTCTTCGCCATTTGCGCAATAGCCCAATCATCATAGGCGTATTCCAAAGTCGTCGAAGTTCCTGTTCCGTTTTTATCAACAGGAATGTATCCCATGTCTTCATACAAGCCAATGCCATCGTAACTTCTGTGCCGTGCTGTAGTTACACACGCGTCTAATGCCTTATTCACATCAAACGGAGTATTGCCTTTTACGATTGCATCAGCAATCACCGCAACAGAATGATAACCGGTCATGCACCAGTTTTCATTTGCGGAATTAGACCAGATGGGAAGCATGTGCATCACACTTTGATTATAATGTGCCACCATGGATTTGATCATATCGCCATTTCGTTTTGGCTGAATGATATTGAACAACGGATGTAAGGCACGATACGTATCCCAAAGTGAAAAAGTAGTGTAATTGGTAAAGCCTTTTGCTTTATGAATATTCTGATCTAATCCTTTGTAGTCGCCGTTTTCATCCATATAAATTGTCGGATTGATAAACGCATGATACATGGCTGTATAGAAATTGATCTTCTCATTTTTATCTGCATCAATCACAATTTTATTCAATTCTTTATTCCATTGCTGCTGCCCTTTTTCTTTTATTTTTTCAAAATTCCAGCCGGGAGTTTCAACATGCATATTATTCAAAGCATTTTCCTGGCTCACGGGCGAAAGCGCAAATTTTATTTTGATCTTTTCGCCTGCATTGGTTTTGAAATTAAAGTACATTCTCAATTGCCTTCCTGCAAGAACCGGGAAATTTTTTCTTTGATCAAATTTCCCCCAAAAACCATGGTATGGCTCTCTTTTACCAAAATCTTTACTGCCATATTCCATAAAAGGTTTTGAAAATTGCATCGCAAAATAAAGGGTTCTTGTTCTTGCCCATCCGCTGGTTTCCCTGTAGCCTGTTATCAATGAATCATTCACCACCCGAATAAATGTCCACACATTTTTATTCGGATAATTATAGATCCCACTCATCAGATCCAAAATGATATGAGCGCTGTCTGTATTTGGAAAAGTATATTGATGAAAGCCAACACGGGCAGTAGTGGTAAGCTCCGCAAGAATATTATCATCATCCAATTTGACTTTATAATAATCAGCTTCCGTCACTTCGTTTTTATGAGAATATGCAGAACGAAAACCACTCTTCGGATCGTCAGCTGTTCCCGGATTTAATTGCAGTTTTCCAACAGTTGGCATGATTAAAAAATCTCCCAAATCAGAATGACCGGTGCCGCTGAAATGTGTATGACTAAATCCGACAATCGTTTTATCATCGTATTGATAACCGGCGCAATATTTATAAACATCCGGATTGTAATGCCCATCCGTTTCATAAGGAATCGTATCTGTGTCGGGGCTTAGCTGAACCATTCCAAAAGGAACTGTTGCGCCCGGAAATGTATGTCCCATGCGTTCTGTACCGATTATCGGGTGAACATATTGAACCAGATTTTCAGTTGTTTGCGAATAGGCAGATAGCAGAGATAAAGTAAGGATAAAGAACAAAATGCTTTTTCGCATGGATTAAAAATTAAAAAAATTAGGAAATATTTTCTATTAAAAAGATGTTGATCAAACCGGTTGCTAAAGGAGTGTAAGAATATAATAAAAATAGGAATACCATAAATTTATTTGCTTACTGATGAATCCACTTATTGCTTTTGATAAATGAAATAATTTTATCCGTAGCTCCTGCATTTTTATAAACATATTTTTTTGCTGTTTCGCTTCTGGCCAATAATTCCGATGGAGAATTCAATAAATCATTTACTGCCTTTTCGAGTTCGATGGCGTTTTTGATAGTTATTGCGCCGGAACATTCCAGCAATTCTTCAGCTTCGAAATTTTTGTTGTATTCAGGGCCAAAAATAACCGGCTTCCCATATACAGCCGCTTCCAGGATATTGTGCAGTCCGTCGTAGCCAAACCCGCCACCAACATACGTTATAGTCGCATAATAGTACAAACGTGAAAGCATCCCTATATTATCGATGATCAGGCAATTAACCGGATTGTTATTGAATTGAGTTTGATTAGCCATCCATTCAGAATAAAACAGGGAACCTGCAAATTGTTTTTGAACCTCATGAAGATTTTCTTTATCAATCTCGTGTGGAGCAATAATAAATTTTATCTCAGGATGTTCTCTCACAAAATGCGTCCATTCAGCTTCATCATCTTCCCAGGTGCTGCCCGCAACGATCACTTTTTTATCGTCGCAAAAATCAGCAATGCCAATTACCTCGGTAAAATTTTCGGCAATATTAATAACACGATCGCATCTCGTGTCTCCGGAAATGGTTATTTTTTCATCAGGAACTAATTTTTCCAACCATTCTTTTGAGCTTTCATTTTGAACAAAAAAATGGGTAAAGGGTTTAAGCATTTTTCGGTAAAACCCGCCATACCATTTAAAGAATGTCTGGCTTTCCCTGTAAATTCCTGATACCATCAATAAGGGAATTTTTCTTTTCTGAATTTCCTTTAAATAATAATGCCAGTATTCGTATTTCACCCATAAAACAAGATCAGGTTTCAAAATATTCATCCATTTTTCTGCATGCAATTTGGAATCCATCGGCAGGTAAAAAACGTTGGTAAACTCCTTGTTGTTTTTTACAATTTCAAAACCGGAAGGTGAAAAAAAACTGATGATGATTTTGACATTGGGATTGGTCTCTTTTAATTTTTGCAAAACCGGTCTTCCCTGCTCAAATTCTCCAAGACTGGCAGCATGCATCCAGATTATTTTTTGATTCGAAAATGCTGAAACAGTATTTCGTAATTTTTTAAAAATGCCTTTTCTTCCTTTTATCCAAAGTTTTGCTTTTTTATTGCCAAGGGCAACAATATGAATCCCGGCTTTATAAACTAAAAGGAAGAGATGATAAAACAGGATCAAAACTTACTATTTTAATTACAAATCTAAAGGCTAATTATTTAAAACAGGAATGATGGCTAAAAATTTGTTTATTGGTATTTTGGCATCTTAATAACCGTTCAATTAAATTTTATTCTATTCAATCCCTATCTTTGCACACTTAAAAAAAGGCCTTATGAAACCCATTCACATGGTGGATTTAAAGCAACAATATTTAGGCATAAAAGAAAAAATTGATGCTGCTGTTGCCGGAGTTCTTGATAGTACGATTTTTATTGGCGGCACGCAAGTAAATGACTTTGCAAAAAATCTACAAAATTATTTGGGTGTAAAACATGTAATACCATGTGCCAACGGAACAGATGCGCTGCAAATCGCCATGATGGCGCTCGGGCTTCAGCCCGGCGATGAAGTGATCACACCTTCTTTTACTTATGTGGCTACTACAGAAGTGATCGCTTTATTAAAATTAAAGCCTGTGTTTGTGGAAGTGGATCCAAAGACTTTTTGCATAGATACTGAAGCGATCAAAAAAGCGATCACTCCAAAAACCAAAGCAATAGTTCCGGTTCATTTATATGGACAATCCTGCGATATGGAAGAAATTATGGCCATCGCTAAAGAGCATAATTTGTTTGTAATTGAAGACAATGCGCAGGCAATTGGAAGTGAATACACTTTTAAAAACGGCACCACCAAAAAGACGGGAAACATTGGCGATATAAGTTGTACATCATTTTTTCCAAGCAAAAATTTAGGTTGTTATGGTGATGGCGGTGCAGTTTGTACCAATGATGATGATCTTGCTGTGAAATTAAAAATGATTGCCAATCACGGGCAAAGCAAAAGATATTATCACGATATTGTTGGCTGTAATTCCCGGCTGGATGCGTTGCAGGCGGCAATTTTAAATATTAAATTGCCGTTATTGGACAGTTACATTTCTGCCCGCAGAAAAGCTGCAGATTTTTATGATGATGCGTTTAAAGGAAATAAAAGAATTACTGTTCCTTTTCGGGCAGAATATAGCAAACATGTTTTTCATCAATACACATTGATACTTGACAATATAGAAAACCCGGAAAATTTTCGTGACGGCCTGGTAGCTTTTTTGGCTGAAAATAATATTCCATCGATGATCTATTATCCTGTGCCGGCTCATAAACAAAAGATGTTTGCGGCGTTTGGCGGAGCGAATTATAATTTGGAAAAAACTGACTGGCTTACTCACCGTGTAGTTTCTTTGCCTATGCATACTGAACTGGACGAAGAGCAACAAGATTACATTACCAAAAAAGTATTAGCATACGTAAATAAATAAGAATGAATATTGCAGTTATCGGAACAGGGTATGTAGGTTTAGTCACAGGTACTTGTTTTGCAGAAACAGGTAACAGCGTAATTTGTGTTGACATTGACGAAGAAAAAGTAAAAAAATTATCTTCAGGAAAAATTACCATTTTTGAACCTGGTCTTGAAAAACTTTTTGAAAGAAACAGTAAAGAAGGCCGCCTGAAATTTACTACTTCACTCGCTGATGGAATTAAAAATGCGAGAGTTATTTTCCTCGCATTGCCTACGCCGCCCGGTGAAGATGGCTCGGCAGATCTCAGGTATGTTTTGGATGTGGCTGATAAAATGGGGAAGCTTCTAAAGAAAGGTTCTTATAAAATTGTGATTGATAAAAGCACAGTTCCTGTTGGAACTGCTGATAAGGTAAAAAATACTATTTTTAAAAGTGCTCAAAAATCTGGAATTGAAAATCCTGGAAAATTATTTGATGTTGTAAGCAATCCTGAATTTTTGCGCGAAGGCGTAGCTGTAGATGATTTCATGAAGCCCGACCGCGTGGTTATCGGCACTTCTTCTGAAAAAGCAAAGAAAATTTTAGGTGAATTATACGGCCCATTTGTAAGGCAGGGAAATCCAATAATTTATATGGATGAAAAATCTGCAGAACTTACCAAGTATGCAGCTAATTCATTTTTAGCTACCAAAATTTCTTTCATGAATGAGATAGCCCAGCTTTGTGAAAAGTTGGGTGCAGATGTGGACATGGTGAGAAAAGGAATTGGAAGTGATGAAAGAATAGGCCGCCGCTTTTTGTTTCCTGGCATTGGATACGGCGGAAGTTGTTTTCCTAAAGATGTAAAAGCTTTAGTAAAATCTTCTCAGCAAACCGATTATCAATTTAAAATTCTGGAAGCGGTGATGGAGGTGAATGAAGACCAGAAAGTTCATTTGATTCCTAAGATAAGAACCTATTTTAAAAATAATTTAAAAGGAAAAAAAATAGCTTTATGGGGATTGGCTTTCAAGCCCAATACTGACGATATTCGTGAAGCTCCGGCTTTATATATTATTAAAGAGCTATTAAAAATGGGCGCAGCTGTTGTGGCTTACGATCCGGAAGCAATGCCTAATGTAAAGAAAGAAGTGGGTGATAAAATTATTTATGCAGAAGGTCAGTATGAAGCGCTGGAACAGGCAGATGCATTAATAATTGCAACAGAATGGAGTGAATTCAGAACACCTGACTTTAATAGAATAAAATCATTAATGAAGAAGCCCGTTATTTTTGATGGCCGCAATCTTTTTCAATTGTATCAAATGGAAGAATGCGGTTTTCATTATGAAAGCGTGGGAAGGAGAGTGGTTAATTAGTTTGTTGGTATAATTAGTTAATTAGTTTAGATAGTTTGGATGGTTTGGTTTAGAATAGTAAACGAAGAAATAACCAGGATTTTTAATTTACAGTTTTCAAGAGTTTGAAAAAATAATTTAAAGAAAATATTTATCGTTGAATTAAATGGAAATAAAATCCACTTCAGGCAAACAAAGAGTCTTAATTACCGGCGCTGCCGGCTTTTTAGGTTCTCACTTGTGCGACAGATTTATTAAAGAAGGAATGGATGTGGTTGGGATGGACAATTTGATTACCGGTGATTTAAAAAATATTCAACATCTTTTTAAACTGGAAAATTTTGAATTTTATCATTGTGATGTTTCAAAATTTATACATGTACCGGGAAGATTAGATTATATTCTTCATTTTGCTTCGCCGGCCAGCCCGATAGATTATTTAAAAATTCCTATTCAAACATTGAAGGTGGGTTCGTTGGGAACTCACAATTGCTTAGGATTGGCTTTGTCAAAAAAAGCCAGAATCTTAGTGGCTTCTACCAGTGAGGTATACGGAGATCCTTTGATACATCCGCAAACAGAAGATTATTGGGGCAACGTAAACCCGATTGGGCCGCGCGGAGTGTATGATGAGGCCAAACGCTTCCAGGAAGCCATCACAACAGCTTATCATACTTTTCATGGATTAGATACAAGAATTGTAAGAATCTTTAATACTTACGGTCCGCGAATGAGGTTGAATGATGGAAGAGCGTTGCCAGCTTTTATTGGCCAGGCCTTGCGTGGCGAAGATTTGACTGTTTTTGGCGATGGCAGCCAAACGCGAAGCTTTTGTTATGTCGACGATTTAATCGAAGGAATTTATCGCCTTCTTATGAGTGATTATTCAAAGCCCGTAAACATTGGCAATCCTGATCAGATTACATTAAAAGATTTTGCGGAAGAAGTGATTAAGCTGACAGGAACAAAGCAAAAAATAGTTTATAAACCACTTCCGCAAGACGATCCCAAACAAAGGCAGCCGGACATTACCAGAGCAAAGCAACTGTTGAATTGGGAACCGAAAATACAACGGGCAGAAGGATTAAAAATTACCTATGATTATTTTAAATCTTTACCTGAAGAAGATTGGTATAAGTTGCCAAAAGAATTTGAAAGCAAGAGATAGGTAAATAAAAATTCAACAATTCAAAATAAAAAAGCTGAAATTTTTTAATAGAATAATTAAAGAAAAAATAATAAAAATAAATGTACCAGGAATTATTAGATAAGAAGAAAAAACTGGCCGTAATTGGACTTGGCTATGTTGGGTTGCCTATTGCATTGGAATTTGCAAAGAAAATTTCAGTAATTGGATTTGATATTAATGCAGAAAGGATTAAGCTGATGCAAAACGCAATAGATCCAAGCAAAGAACTTGAATCGTCAGCTTTTGAAAACTGTGATATAGAATTTACAAACAGCCTCGAAAAGTTGCGCGAAGCTAATTTTTACATAGTAGCAGTGCCAACGCCTGTCGACAAACATAATGTTCCCAACCTGACCCCAG
>JBIQMJ010000031.1:0-20280 GCA_044463445.1 Segetibacter koreensis | reverse complement strand
TAATGGGAAGAAGAATACAAAGAATATTTGGAAGCAAACGGCTAACGAATTGGTCTATAACGTTTTTAAATCGTTTCCCTGCCATTGTTGATTATCTCATAAAACAGACTCATGGAGATCCCTTTTGATTTCTAAAACGTCTTCAGGGGGTGCTTCTCTACTCCTACAAAAATTATGGTATCTCAACTTAAAGAAGACTGCTATGGTAGCGTGGGCAAGTATTTATCAGTTTAAATGTAAGAAATTGATTATCAATAGATAAATTAGCCCTGGCGGGATCCCATTGCCAAATTCATATTCATAAAGAAGTTGCGAAGCCAAGGATTACGGCCTGATATTATCATCTTGAAAATAATTCCTACTATGCAAACTCAGAATTAAAGTAGTTTATAGTAAACAAACAAATAACCAACTTTTTTATTTCCGATTTTTTAATAAAAAATTACCATCCTCCGCTGGCGCCGCCACCACCGCCGCTTCCACCACCGAATCCACCGAAGCCTCCGCCTCCAAAACCACCGCCACCGAAACCTCCGCTACCTCTTCCTCCGCTACCGCCGAGCATGTTGCCCAATAAAAACCAGGGCAATGCATTTCCAAGGAAACTTCTTGAACCTCTGCGGCTCATATAAGAGCCACCTCCTCCGCCACCGCCGGAAAACAGGAAGATGATGATAATGAAAATTACTGCGAGAGGGATTATTTTTCCGAGCAATGAGCCACCTCCTTTTTTTGCATTGGGATCGGCTTTGTATTCACCTGCCGCCGCCTGCATAATGGCGTCCACTGAATTATTTAAGCCGGCATAATAATCTCCATTCTTAAAAAACGGGATCATTCTTTGGTCAATGATCTGTTTGGCAAGGATATCAGGTAAAACGCCTTCCATTCCATAACCTGTTTCAATCCGTGCCTTATGGTCATTTGCCGACACAAGAATTACTACACCATTATTCTTACCTTTTGCCCCTATTCCCCAATCTCTTAAATATTTTAAGGAAACTTCAGCAATATCATACCCATTCAGGCTTGGGACAGTAATAATTACAATGGCAGAAGAAGTCGTATCGTTGTAGACATCCAGTTTTTGTTCCAGCGCCTGCTTTTGAAAGGGTTCCAGCAAATGTGCAAAATCATTTACCGCTACGGGAGGATTGGGTTTGGGCTCAATTTTTTGAGAAAAACCCGTTTGAAATCCTATTACAACAAAAAGCAGTAAAAATAATTTTTTCATGCAGGAGAAGTTTCACATTTGTTATTTGCCAAAAACGATTTCGTCAGGAAGTTCATTTTTATCAATTTCCTGGTTGTAGGGAAAATAAGTTTTGAGCGCCTCGCCGATTTTAAATATGGAAGTGGTTATACCTTCGGTTATGTTTTCTTTGCTAAAAACAGAAAGAATTTCTTTCACAGAATTTTTCCAATAATCAGGGCCTGCGGCTTCATGAATTCCTTTGTCAGCAAAAATTGCGAGTTGTTTGTCTTTTATGGCGATATAGAAAAGAACACTATTGCGGAGTTCTGTTTTTGCCATCTCCAAATTATTGAAGATTTCTTTTGCCCTGTCCAGCGCGTCTACATATTTGCAGTGGCTTTCCACAAAGATCCTTACTTCACCGCTGGTTTGCATTTCAGCATCCCTGATAGCATGAACAATTTTTTCATTTTGTTCTTCGGTAAAAAGAGGTTTCTTTCGGGAAAATCGCCACATATAGTTTACTTTATTTTATATCAAAATTAATATCCGGCGCTTTTTCGCTTCCGGCATCTGCCTTATAAAATGCTTTTTCATGGAAACCAAATAAGCCGGCAAAAATATTATTGGGGAAAGTCTTTACTTTCAAATTATAGGATTGCACAGCGGTGTTATAATCCTGTCGTGCCACATTGATCCGGTTTTCAGTTCCTTCAATCTGGGTTTGAAAACCCTGGAATTGAGCCGTAGTCTTAAGGTCAGGATAATTTTCAGCCACTGCCAGCAATCTGCCGAAAGAACTTTGTAACCCTGCCTGAGCATTCTGATATGCTTCCAAAGATTTGGGATCATTCACATCCACCTTTATGGAAGTCGCTTTTGAACGCGCTTCTATCACCTGTGTCAATGTGCTTTTTTCAAAATTGGCAGAACCCTCCACCACTTTGATGACGCTATTATACAGGTCGGTCCTTCGCTGATAATTGGTTTCCACATTGCTCCATTTGGTTAATACTTCCTGGTTAGCAGTGACCAATCCATTATATGAGCCGCAGCCCCAAAACAATAATATTACAACGATTGCCAGTATGACAAAAAGCGTAGTCTTTGATTTCATAAATTAAGTTTTACTGTAAATTACGTTTTAAAGATATATAATTCAATATTCAAGAGATAATTTATTACCTCAATGGTAAATCCATTTCTGGGATAAATTAAAAATAGGAAGAATTTGTTTGTTTACTTGTAATGAAATCTTAAATAAATAGATTGCATCCCATACAACAATTCAACTCTTTTGCTCATTGCCAATTGCTTTTTCCCTATTGCCTATTGCCCCCTTACCCTTTAATCGCCTTTATTCCCGGTAATTCCTTCCCTTCAAAATATTCCAGCAATGCGCCACCCCCTGTAGAAACATAGCTTACTTTATCTGAAAGGCCAAATTCGTTGATGGCTGCCACACTGTCTCCTCCGCCCACCAGGCTGAAGGCTCCGTCTGCGGTAGCTTCTGCCACAGCATTGGCTATACATTTTGTACCGTGTTTAAAATGATCCATTTCAAAAACGCCCATTGGCCCGTTCCATAAAATAGTTTTTGAATGATGAATTACTTTGCTAAAAGTTTCGCAAGCCATTTCTCCAATGTCAAGTCCCATCCAGCCATTAGGAATGTCGTTGCTTAAGGAACCGGACACCATAGCGTCTGCAGCAAATTTATCTGCGATAATAGAATCAGATGGTAAATGAATCGAAACATTTTTTGTTTGGCTTTTTCCAGCAATTCATTGGCTTTATCCAGCCTGTCATCTTCGCAAAGCGAGCTTCCGATTTTTCCTCCCATCGCTTTAAAAAAAGTATATGCCATGCCTCCGCCAATTATAATATCAGTTGCCTTGTCCAGCAAATTTTCTATGATCAGAATTTTGTCGGAAACCTTTGCTCCGCCAATGATAGCAAGGAAAGGTCTTTCCGAATTGTTCAGCACTTTCCCGGCGTTGGATACTTCAGCATTCATTAACAGACCAAACATTTTTTTATCTGAAGGAAAAAACTGCGCGATAATAGCGGTGGAAGCATGTGCGCGATGGGCAGTTCCAAATGCATCATTTACATATATCTCTCCCAGTGAAGCCAGTTTTTTGGCAAATTCTTCATTTCCTTTTTCCTCTTCTTTATGAAAACGAAGATTTTCCAGCAGCAAAACTTCACCGGGTTTCAATTCTTTTGATTTTTGTTCCGCTTCAGTGCCGATACAATCATTCGAAAACAAAACAGTAACACCGGGTAATAATTCTTTTAAATGTGGCAATAAATGTTTTAAAGAAAATTTGTCCTCGGGTCCGTTTTTCGGTCTTCCCAAATGCGACATTAAAATAACGCTGCCTCCGTCAGCAAGAATTTTTTTGATGGTTGGCACCGCGGCTTTCATTCTTGTGTCGTCTGTGATATTAAAATTCTCATCAAGTGGCACATTAAAATCCACCCTTACGAGGGCTTTTTCATTTTTGAAATTGTGTTCTGAAAATTGGCTCATTATTATTTTTTAATTATTCCAAAAATAAATAAAAACATTGAGGAAGGTTTTTTTCGATAAATTTTTGATTTTTAATTTGTAAAATGCAAATTGATTATTATTTATCAGTTTACTACCTTTTTAAAAAAATTATTGATTCCAAAAATAAATTTGTTCATATAAGTATTTCCCTACTATATTTGTAGGATAATAATTATGAAACAGTCCAGGATTTCATTTGAAACAAAATTCCGCCACACAGTAATGTGTATTTGTTGTATGCCGTAAGGCATAATATTTTCCATATCATCTATTACCAGGCGTTTTGCCTTATCTTACCATATCAATTTTTTTAATTTTAATTTATAAATCTTCATTTATGAGCTCTCAACATTTTGAAACATTACAACAACATGCAGGACAGGAAGCAGATCCAACCACAGGCGCACGCGCTGTTCCTATTTATCAAACCACTTCTTTCAGCTTTAAAAGTTCCGAACACGGAGCCAATTTGTTTGCACTAAAAGAATTTGGAAATATTTATACCCGCATCATGAACCCGACTACCGACGTTTTTGAAAAACGCGTAGCAGCACTGGAAGGCGGTGTGGCAGCATTGGCCACAGCTTCAGGTTTATCCGCCCAATTTTTGGCGCTTAATAATATCCTTGAGGCCGGAGATAATTTTGTGACAAGCCCTTTTTTATACGGAGGCAGTTATAACCAGTTTAAAGTATCCTTTAAAAGATTAGGAATTGAAGCCCGGTTTGCAAAAGATAATAATGTAGAAAATTTTGAAAGCCTCATTGATGAGAAAACCAAAGCCCTTTATACCGAAACCATAGGTAACCCTGATTTCAATATTCCGGATTTTGACAAACTGTCTGCATTGGCAAAAAAATATGATCTTCCTTTGATTGTTGACAATACATTTGCCTGCGCCGGGTATTTATTTCGTCCGTTGGAACACGGCGCAAACGTAACAGTTCAGGCTGCTACCAAATGGATCGGCGGCCACGGCAACAGCATTGGCGGCGTAATTGTAGACGGTGGAAATTATAACTGGGGCAATGGGAAATTCCCTGTTTTTTCTGAACCGTCAAAAGGGTACCATGGTTTGGTTTTCAATGATGTTTTCGGCAGTAATGGGCCGTTTGGAAATATTCAATTCATTATCCGCGCACGTGTCGAAGGCCTAAGGGATTTTGGGCCTGCCATATCTCCATTCAATTCATTTTTATTGATACAAGGCCTGGAGACATTATCAATACGGGTTGAACGTCACGTACAGAATACATTGGCGTTGGCGCAGTGGCTTGAAAAAAATCCTCACGTACAAAAAGTAAGCTATCCCGGACTGGAAAGCAGCCCTTATTATGAATTAGCCAAAAAATATTTGCCAAAAGGTGCGGGCGCTGTTCTTTCTTTCGAGCTGAAAGGTGGCAAAGATAGCGCTACCAAATTTGTCGATAATTTGAAAATGATCAGCCATCTTGCCAACGTAGGTGATACAAAAACCTTGATCATTCAGCCTTCAGCTACTACCCATCAGCAATTATCAGATGCGGAGCAGCTTTCAGCCGGCGTAACTCCTACCCAGTTACGTGTAGCAGTAGGTATTGAACATATTGACGACATCAAAGCAGATATAGAACAGTCTTTGCAAAAGGTATTTGCATAAAAAAGTTTCTTTTCTGCTTTCTGCTTAAATCATAACCGTTTAGTCATAAATATTACCCGGCTAAACGGTTATGATTTAATTTTGCAAAAAATTTCAAACCAAAGAATTTGACGAACCGTATTTTTTCTTCCAGTAAAACCCTTACCCTCGAATCCGGCAAAGTACTTCCTGAATATCATTTAGCATACACTACTTATGGAAAAATTAATGAAAAAAAAGATAATGTAGTTTGGATTTTTCATGCGCTTACTGCTAATAGTGTCCCTTCAGAATGGTGGCCGGGGCTTGTAGGCGAAGGAAAATTATTTGATCCTCAAAAATATTTTATTGTTTGTGTGAATATGCCAGGAAGCTGCTACGGAAGCATCGGCCCCTTTGATACCAATCCTGCCAGTGGACAAACTTATTTCCATGATTTTCCTTTTTTTACTCCGCGCGATATGATCCGTTCTTATCAGCCTTTGAAAGAGTTTTTAGGAATTGAAAAAATAAAAATTGGAATCGGAGGCTCAATGGGCGGCCAGCAATTATTGGAATGGGCAATAGAAGAGCCGGAGCTTTTTGAATATATATTTCCTATTGGAACCAATGCCCAGCATTCGCCATGGGGAATCGCTTTGAATGCTTCGCAAAGAATGTGTATTGAAGCGGATAGTTCATGGAAAGAAAATAATAAATATGCAGGAATGGAAGGTATGAAAGCAGCAAGGAGCATAGCGTTGAATTCTTATAGAAGTTATGAAACTTACCTGGCTACCCAGAGCGAATCAAGCCTTGAAAAAATTGAAAATTTTAAAAGCGAGTCTTATCAAAAATATCAGGGCGAAAAACTAGCCAAAAGATTCAATGCTTTTAGCTATTATTTTCTGAGCAAAGGAATGGATTCACACAATGTGGGCAGAGGAAGGGTGAGTGTTGAAAAGGCTTTGCAAAGAATACATTCGAAGGCGCTTTCCATCGGTATTACAACCGATATCTTGTTTCCGGTTAATGAACAAAAATTGATTGGTGAAAACATCCCCCTGGGTGAATTTATAGAGATTCATTCTCTTTATGGTCATGATGGATTTTTGCTGGAGTTTGAATCAATCCAAAAAATTATTGAGGATTTTTTGGCAAAATAATTTGGTACAAATTCTGATTGCAGGATAACGCAGTAAATAGACAAATAAATCCATTTTTTAAAAGGATTCGCTTTTTTCTATATGGAAATGGCGATAAATAATTTCAGCCTTAGATTTTCCAACTTCTTTTTCCAGTTCGTTTCTTTCAAGCTCTTTTATTTTTTTTACAGACCTGAACTTTTTTAGTAAAGTATCAGCAGTATTTTTCCCAATCCCTTTTATTTTTTCCAGTTCATTCATAAAAGTGCCACGGCTTCGTTGATTGCGATGAAATGTAATTCCAAAACGATGAACCTCATCCCTGATTCGCCTGATCAGTTTTAAACTTTCGCTGTCCCAGGGCAATTTTATTGATTCCTTGTCACCGGGAAAAAAAATTTCTTCTTCATTTTTTGCCAGGCCTACAACGGTTGTTTTTCCTGTCATTCCTATTTCTTCCAAACCTTCCACCGCAGCATTTAGCTGTCCTTTTCCCCCATCAATAATTATTAATTGAGGCAAAGGAAGTTCATCTTTTAATAATCTTCTATACCTGCGGCTTACCACTTCCTTCATACTGGCAAAATCATTAATGCCAGTAACGGTTTTGATATTAAAACGCCTGTATTCATTTTTATCGGGAAGGCCATTTCTAAAATACACCATGGCAGCCACCGGAAAACTTCCCTGGAAATTGGAATTATCAAAACATTCAATTTGCACCGGAAGAGAAGGAAGGTGTAAATCCCTTCGCAATTGCTCCAATATTTCTGTTTTTTCCTTATCCGTTTTCCCTTCGAGCCGCAGCATTTTTTTACGCTTCATTTCTTCCATAAAATAGTTCACATTCTTTTCCGAAAGGTCAAGGAGTTTCTTTTTATCGCCCGCCTTTGGAACCGTTACCAAAATCCCTTCACTTTCGAAATCTATTCTAAATGGAATCACAATTTCAG
Source organism: Segetibacter koreensis (assembly GCA_044463445.1). Taxonomy (GTDB): domain Bacteria; phylum Bacteroidota; class Bacteroidia; order Chitinophagales; family Chitinophagaceae; genus Ginsengibacter; species Ginsengibacter koreensis_A. Next base: position 12,833 of record JBIQMJ010000031.1, on the reverse strand, counting down.
TAGCTTCACTATTAAATTTTTTGCGTAAATCAATTATAGCGAGGCTTAAAATCTCTTCATCCGTTTCATCTAATTTTGGCTCCAGTGCGATGGTGTGGGTTTGAATGATAGTTCCGTTTTGAACCATCAAATAATTGATATAGGCAGTATTTTTTTCTCTTAAAATGGAGAATACATCAATATCTGAAAGGGTTTTGCTTACGATGACTGAGCGAGCCTGGTAATTTTCCAATCCTTCAATTTTCTTCCTGATCAGTTCTGCTTTTTCAAATTGCAATTCTCCGGCGTAATAATTCATTTCCTCTTTATAACGCTGGATGACAGGAGACAAATTCCCTTTGATCATCTGCTTTACCTGTTGCAAACCCTCCTGGTAATCTTCACTGGATTGCAGACCTTCGCACGGGCCTTTGCAATTTCCAAGGTGATACTCAAGGCATACTTTAAATTTCTGCCTCAAAATATTTTGTTCAGTAAGATTCAATTTACAGGTTCGAAGCGGGATAAATTCTTTTATAAAACTCAACAGTTCCCGAACCCTTCCAACGGAAGTAAAGGGTCCCAAATACTCTGAACCATCATTAATCCTATTCCGTGTCAAAAATATCCTTGGAAAGGGTTCATTTTTAATTACGATGTAAGGATAAGTTTTATCATCTTTCAGATTGATATTATATTTCGGCTGAAACTGTTTAATCAAAGAATTTTCAAGAAGAAATGCATCCTGCTCACTGTCAACAATCGTAAATTCAATATGATCAATTCGCTTCACCAGTTCATGAGTTTTATAACCGGTAAAAGTCTTGGCGAAATAAGAAGTTACCCTTTTGCGGATATTTTTGGCTTTACCTACATATATCAATTCATTTTGCTTATCAAAATATTTGTATATGCCAGGATCGGTAGGTAGCGTTTTTATTATGGTTTGAAAATTTTCTGCTGTCATAACTGAATCTCATTTTAGATCATGCTTTGATTACTCATCAAAGTTCCAGATCATTTTTTTCTCTTTTATATCAGGCTTATCTCCCTGCACCTGGGTGATAGTTCTGATGCTGAACCACTTGTCTACCACCCATGTCAATTGATTGATAATGCCGGTACCAGCAGAATCCCGTTGTTTTACCAAATAAATTCTTTGAATAGAATTGGTCTGTGGATTCATATAAACATCCCAATGAACCAGGTGAATAGAATCGGGTAATTTCTCTTTTAGATCATAAGAAAAAGTATACGCATTAATAGTCTGATCCAAAAAAGATTTTTCTGTGTAAAGCAAATGCATATGTAGCGAATCAATTTCAGGCGAAAGAAACGGAATTGCCTCTTTCCTGATATCTTCTCTTTTCAACCATGTTGAATCTGCTTTTCCATTACCTATATCGATTTTCAAAGGAGTTACCGGCATAGTATCTAATCCTTTCAATTGCGCCCTTAAGAAGCTGGTAACCGGAAAAATGTTGTCATTATTCACCGGTGCGGTCACAGTAACCGGTTGAGAGGTTTCTCCCGAATGGCAGGCATTAAAAAAAATAATGAAAATAACAAGGGTAAACCAATGTAATTTTTGCATCTGCAAAATTACAAATTAAAAAAGCCGTTGCAGGGTACGAAGCAACGGCATTAAAAAAAATCAGCTAAAAATTAAGATTACAAAATCTATAATTGTTTAATTTTTTATTTAGATATTCCAATTCTTATGCCATAATCTATCAAATGCTCTTTGGTTGGATAAATACTTTTGTAAGTAGAAAATAATTGATACCTGAAATCTGGCCCAAGGTGCCATTTCATTTTCTTGCCAATAATAGTTATATAAGAACCTAAATGTCCATCGAGATTGGTTCTTCTAACCAGCAAGGGATCATTTACATAATACCTGCCATCAGCCGAAATCAGGTAGGCATCATTTTTCAACAATACTGAAGGCTCAAGCAATGAAGCAAGATCAATTTTGATCTTTTCATTTCCCCAAATATTAAATTTCACGCCCAATGGTAAAGATGCCTGAATGTTATAATTGATAAGGGGAACATGCCCGGGACTTTGGCCGTTTCCAAAGTGGGTGACATAATTTTGGGAATAAGTGCCACCCTTTCCATCATTTAAAGTTAAAGTTGTAAAAGTGGGATGCACCAGATTTGATAAATTATTATATCCCCAATAGCTCAGATTTAATCCTGTGATAAACTTGAATTTTTTATCAATTACGAAACTCATTTCGGCTCCTGTTTCCATCCCAAACCTTGGATTTCGCATCAATTTAAAAGGAGCCTGACCTGATAACACCACCAAAGAAGGATTACCGGCCGATGGCCGAATGGTTTTTTTATTAAATGAAACAGTACTGATGATAGGATTTACATAAAAAGTCCACTCAATTTTATTTTTATTCTTCTTAAGATTTTTAAGTGGATTCAATGAAATTTCCTGGTTAAAAATAATTTCACTTGCATTTGCAAGTTGAGAGTCAAAATCGATCGAAGCGGGATATAATAATTCAACATCGGAAATCTGGAATGAAACCGGCAGGGAAAAATCTTTTCTGATCAGTTCCCCTTGCTTTACTTTAGTAGCAACAAAATTTTCAGGTTGATTTTCCTGCATATGCCCTAACGATAGAGCAGAAGAAGAATCATTATTCAAAATATCCTTATCCGGAGATTTGATTTCCGTATTCTGATCAGCTTCTAACGTAGTTAAAGAAACGCTTTCTAATCTTTGCGATGGTGAAATATTGGGTTGCTTTTCAGAAGAAGAAAAAGTTGCTGTAGATGAGGAACCAGAAGAACTGCTACCTGAAATAATTTTAGCCCGGGAATCTACCTTATTTGCTGTGATCACATGATCATTTTTCTTCTCATCGGTTTTTAATGAATTGGCTTCACTCTCTTTTTCCCTTGGTGTTAAATCTTCTGACTGTAATTGAGCAGGGGATTTTAATACATTTTTTTCGGGATTAGTAGTTGTTTTGGCAAAATGATAAAAGCGATCAGTTGAAGTATTAAATTTTCCAATAGTAATAAGGGTAAATAAAAAAATAATAGCAACAGTGATTGAAGGCCATTTACTTCCGGGATGTAAATTATTATAAATGCCGTTCCATACACGTTTAGAAGGAATCATTCTAAATTGATCCGCATGGTCTTTAAGAGATCCCTCAAAATCAGTCATATCAAATCTTCTTTCCATTTTTCATACGTTTCAGTTAGTAGCGATAGAAATCTAAATACATAATATTTATCACTTCACTGATACCATTGCCGTGTTTTCTCTTGGTTTTTGCAATATCTTTTTCTTTATCAATATTTCCTCCAACAGCGCCCTGGCTCTTGTATATTGAGACCGGCTTGTACTTTCCTCAATTTCCAGTATGGTCGAAATTTCTTTATGAGAGAAACCTTCAATCGCATACAAATTAAGTACCGTTCTATATCCAATTGGCAATAATCTTATACACTCCACCACCTGCTTTGCCTGTAGCATGGATGGTATGTTATTCTCGCTGATATGAATGCTCGATGCATGTATAAGATCAACACTGTCAGAAAACTTTTTATTCTTTTTTAAAATATTAATACAAGTATGAACCACAATTTTTCTGATCCATCCTTCCAATGCCCCTGCCCCTTTATACTGATGGATCTGGGAATAAATTTTTATAAACCCTTCCTGAAGCATATCTTCAGCATCTTCCCTGTTTCGGGCATAACGATAGCAAACACCAAGCATACGCGGACTAAAACGATTGTATAAAGCCTCCTGCGCGTTTGAAAGGTTATCAAGACAGCCTTGAAGCATTAACTCTTCTGTCATAGTTTGCTTGTTTAACCCTACTAAGATAGGACAATTTTTTACTTAAAACGCTGCACGAAAAAAAGTTTGTTAAATAAAAAATAGAAAAATTTTAATTTAACCTCATTTCAGATTATTATTTCCGTAATTCGAAAAAAAAACCGGCATTGCAATTAATTTATATCAATCAGAACCTTGCCGGTCATTTGTTGGGGGATGGGCAATTTCATCATTGTTAATATGGTAGGGGCAATATCTCCAAGCTTTCCAGGCATAATTTTCCCATGCCATTCTTTATCAATAATGAAAAAAGGAACCAGGTTTTTAGTGTGAGCGGTATTAGGCGTTCCGTCTTCATTGATAACATAATCTGCATTGCCATGATCTGCAGTCAGAAAAATGGTGTACCCGTTTTCAAGCCCGGCAGTGACAATTTCTTTTACGCATTTATCAACCGTTTCGACTGCTCTTATCACAGCCTCCCAAACACCCGTATGTCCTACCATATCCGCATTGGCATAATTAAGGCAAATAAAATCAGCAGTTTTATTCCTGATCTCGGGAAGCAAAGCTTCGGTAACTTTATAAGCGCTCATCTCTGGTTGCAAATCATAGGTAGCCACTTTTGGAGAGTTAATCAATATACGGTTTTCCCCATCGAACGGCACTTCTCTTCCCCCGCTAAAAAAGAAAGTAACATGAGGATATTTTTCGGTTTCGGCTATACGAATCTGCTTTTTATGATGGTCTGCCAGTACTTGTCCAATGGTATTTACCAGGTCATCTTTCTGAAAAATAATCCCGATGTTTTTAAAAGTATGGTCATACAGCGTCATCGTAGTATAATCCAGATTCAGCGACTTCATGCCCTGGTCGGGGAAATCCTTTTGAGTTAGCGCTTCTGTAATTTCACGGCACCGGTCAGTACGGAAATTGAAACAAATTACCGCATCGCCATCCAGGATTTCAGAATCTGGTGTCTCTGCATTAATGATCGGTTTTAAAAATTCATCAGTAATATCATTTTGATAAGAAGTGCTGATAGCAGAAAAAATATTGGTAGTTATTTCTCCCTTCCTGTGAACCATAGCATCATATGCCACTTTAATGCGTTCCCATCTTTTATCCCGGTCCATCGCATAATACCGGCCCGTGATCGTAGCTATTTTTCCCGTCGTTTTATCAAGATGTTGCTGAAGGTCTTCTAAAAAATTGATCCCGCTTTTAGGATCGGTATCACGGCCATCAGTAAACGCATGAATATACACATTTTCTATTCCATGTTTTTTACAGATAGTAGTAATTGCTTTCAGATGATCAATATGGGAATGAACGCCTCCATTGCTCACCAGGCCCATCAAATGAAGAGGTTTTTTATTTTCTTTGGCATAATCTAAACTATGCAACAGTGCAGGATTATTCTCAAATTCCCCGTTTTCGATGGCTACATTTATTCTTTCAAGTTCCTGGAAAACTATCCGGCCTGCACCCAAATTCAAATGCCCTACTTCACTGTTCCCCATTTGGCCTTCAGGCAAACCGACAGCTCTGCCGCATGTCACCAGAGTGGTGTGGGGATATTTATCATAAAGAGAACTGACAAAAGGTGTTTTGGCATTTTGTATTGCATCGCTTTCTTTCTTTTGACCCAGACCCCATCCATCCATTATCACCAGTATTACTTTTTTTGTTTCCATTTTTCAAAGCTAATTTATATAATTAAAAGTTTTCCAAATCCTATCATAATTTTACCATTTGGCACGTTTTTGGGCTACTTTGACACAAACTTATTAATGAAAAGAATTTTACTTTTTTTGGTTCTCGCCTTTGCGCTATCTTCCTTTACCTTGTCCTTAAACGAAGTGATCAAGGCGATCAAAACAGGGAATGCCACTGAAGTGTCAAAATATTTTGATAATACTGTAGAAATTACTTTACCTCAAAAAAGCAATTCTTACAGCAAAAGACAGGCATTACTGGTATTGAGGGATTTTTTTAATGAGAACCAGGTCAAAAATTTTGATGTAATTCACCAAAGTGAAAAGGAAGGCTCAGAATATTGCATTGGCACTCTGACCACTACCAACGGCTCGTTCCGTACCACGATTTTCATGAAACAATCGGGAGCCAGACAATTGATCCAGGAACTCCGTTTTGAAAAATAAACAGTGTGCTTTATCATAGAATAAGAATCCGGGATATTTGTTGATTCACTACTCTTTGCAATTTTTTGTAAACGGGCATTTTAATATGCCGGCATAAGAAATAAAATAGAGTTCAGTTTTTTTAGAAAATTTTTTTTACATTTCCTTCAATCCAGGAAGAATTATGTTGAAAAAAATCACTCTGTTTCTTTACCCAATTTTATATTCTCAATTCTCGTTTAGCCAATTTAACGATTCAGTCCATCATCATTTTACTCTTACTTCTACAGGAGTGTATAATAAAACTAAAGACCAGAAGTCTTTTGTTTTTAATAATGCCCTCGCGTTCGAGGTAAATAAAAAAAAAATTACTTACAATACTGGGGCGTCATGGATCTATGGTATTCAAAACAAGCAACTTTCCAATAATGATTTTTCAGCAGCCGCTAACGTTGATTTCTTAAAAGATATCCGGCAGCTCTATTATTGGGCGCTGATAAATTATGACAATAGCTATTCCTTAAAAATTAATTATCGTTTTCAATCGGGCGCAGGCATCGGATATTCAATTATTAAAAAACCAAATCTTAAATTAGAAGCGAGCGATGGCATTGTATTCGAAACCAGCGATCTTACTGATCCGAACATTGGAAAAGACGTGTACCAAACGGTCAGAAACTCTTTGAGAGTAAAATATCTATGGTCCTACAACAAAACGTTTAGCCTGGAAGGCACGAATTTTTATCAGCCATCGCTGATCTCCTTTAGTGATTTTATCTTAAAACTTAATAATAAATTATCTGTCAAATTAAATAAATGGCTTTCTGTTAATGCAACCATGACCTATAACAAAATAAGCCGGACCAATCGTGAAAATCTTTTGCTCACGTACGGAATCACTGTTGAGAATTATTATTAATCAATTTCAAAGTGCAGAAAATTTTTCTGCTCATTATGGGTAATGTGAATATTTGGTGAACTTAGAAAACCTTTTTTACGATTCAATTCAATAATTTTGATTATGGACGTTTCGAAAGATTTTCAAAACAAACTGGAAGAATTTATCTCACTCGCACTGAAAGAAGATATTGGTGATGGAGACCATTCCACCCTGGCGAGCATTGACGCCGACGCAAAAGGGAAAGCGATATTAAAAATTAAGGGAAAGGGAATTTTAGCAGGAGTAGATATTGCTGAAAAGATATTCCGGTTTTTAGAACCGGAAGCTATCGTAACCAAATACAAGAAAGACGGCGATGAAGTAGATATGGGCCAGGTAGCTTTCGAAGTCAGCGCTAAAGTGTGGACCATACTTTCGTGTGAAAGATTAGTACTTAATTGTATGCAAAGAATGTGTGGCATCGCTACGCTTACCCACGAATACACCAAAAAATTAAAAGGATATTCTACCAGGTTATTGGATACAAGAAAAACCACTCCCAACTTCAGATTGATAGAGAAGGAAGCAGTAAAAATTGGTGGAGGAGTGAATCACCGGTTTGGATTATATGACATGATCATTCTTAAAGACAATCATATTGATTTTTGCGGAGGAATTGAAAAAGCCATTGACAAAGCTTACGATTATGTGCAGCAGAAAAAGCCCGGATTGAAAATAGAAGTAGAAACAAGAAGCATTGAAGATGTAAAAAAAGTGATCCAAAATGGAAAGGCAGACAGGATCATGATGGACAATTTTTCTCCTGAAAAAATAAAAGAAGCTTTGAAATTAATAAATGGCAGATTTGAAACAGAAGCCAGTGGAGAAATCAATTTGGAAAATCTGGAAAGTTATGCGGCTACCGGAGTTGATTTTATTTCATGCGGAGCAATTATTCATCAGGCTACAAGCATGGACTTGAGTTTAAAAGCAGAGATCACACAATAATATGCCGAAGAAAAAGTTATATAACCAATCAGGGATTGTGTATTCAACAGCGGAAAATTTTAATCCGGGAAATGAGGAGGAAGTGGAAGGAATTGCACCTAAAGCAGAACAAAAATTGACAATCACTCTTGATAAAAAGCAACGTGGCGGAAAAATGGTTACTCTTGTAAAAGGATTTTCCATGAAAGATCCGGAAATAAACGATTTGGCGAAGAGTCTAAGATCTTTTTGCGGATCGGGAGGTTCTGCCAAAAACAGTGAAATCATTATCCAGGGCGACCATAGGGAAAAAATATTACAGTGGCTTTTAAAGAATGGATATCCTAAATCCCGTAAAATTTAATTTAGAAATAACTTAATTAATTTTATCATAACATAAAAACCATGATCTCAAAAATTTCTGAAGGTGTAAATGTAAGCGTTGAAACTTTTTATCAGCCGGAATACAGTAACCCTGTAAACAGCGAATACATGTTTGCCTATCGCATCACTCTTGAAAATAACAATCCATTTCCCGTACAATTATTAAGGCGCCATTGGTACATATTCGACAGCACCTCCGAGCATCGCGAAGTAGAAGGCGAAGGAGTCATAGGAATTCAGCCCGTTATCAAGCCGGGAGAAAAATACCAATACGTCAGCGGCTGCAATCTGAGAAGTGAAATGGGAAAAATGCATGGCATGTATTTCATGGAGAATTTTCACAGTAAGCAAACTTTCATCATCAATATTCCTTCATTTGAAATGATCGTTCCCATCAAATTGAATTAAAGCCTGGGCTTGTATTTTGACTGGTCGTAAATTTCTCTTGCATCTTTTTTCATCAGGTCGGCAAGTTTCGTTTCGGGATATAGTTTCATAAATTTTTTTACAATCTGCAACCCCGAAAAGGTTCCGATATTTCCCGGCGCTCCTTCTCCCAATTCCTGTGTTTTAGGGCTTTCCCCAATGTAATTTTGAACAATATTATCATCAGTTTTGTTCAGCAAATTGTTATTTAAAAAGAAATCCCAAATCACGGCTTCATTTTTTTCCGCATCTTTCATCTGGCTTTTTGTATATCCCATACATAGATATTCAGAAGTATACGGCAAAAACCTGGTAAGCAAATACATCCTCCTCCCCCGGTCAACCATCTGCTCTATCAAAGTCCTTCCTTTTATTTTGGAAGGAAACAGGTCGTCTACAATATTCCTCATACAATTTACTGCAATATGGTCTTTATCAAAATTATTAGATAAAAACTCAGGGTACTCTTCCATCCCTTCCCTGCTTTTGTAAAAAGAAAAATCTTTCCCCATATGAAGCTGCAACCCGATTCCAAAACTCTTCATCGTCAGCACATCGCCCTGCACCCCAAAAGAGGTTTCAAAATTAGCATTGATAGGTCCTATAAAGGTGATAACAGATTGAGGAATTTTGTAGCCGGGGAAATAATATTTTACAAATTGAAGGCCTTTTTCAATGCGCTCCGTTTCATCATTAAAATTTTTATAAAGCAATTCAGCAGAATCCTTCAAAGGCATATAATCATGGATGAACATTCTGATACCTTGTGCCTGCCTGTTGCCGGGGACCAACAAACTATCGAGATCAAGACCCAGCATATTTGCAGTGAATGCAGGCAAAAAATCAGGGTATTTTTGAAGAATCAATTTCATTGATTGTGCAACATTGGTGGTATCTATTTCAAAAAAATCCTTTTCAAATCTTTTTGTATCAAGGTTTACTTTTATAGAGGAAACATCAGGAATGTTTTTATTGTTATTGCAGGAAATAAAAAGGCCGGCAATCATTAAGGGAATTAATAATCTTCTCATACCCCAAATAAAAGCAAAAAACTAAAGACAATTTTGTTAAATGAAAAAACAGAGCCATATAATTCTGGCTTAATTTTACAAAATGAAAATTTTTATTGCACAGCAGAATTATCATATAGGGAATTTTGAAAAAAACCTGGATACAATTATCACAGCAATCGAACTGGCAAAAAGTAAAAAAGCAGATCTTATAGTTTTCAGCGAAATGAGCATTTGTGGCTACCCGGCGAAAGATTTTTTGGATTTCAAGGATTTCGTTGATAAATGTTATGACAGTATTGAAACGATTAAAAAACACGCGGATAGTATTGCGGTCATTGTCGGGTCGCCGGACCGTAACCCTAAAAAAGAAGGCAAAGATCTTTTTAATGCTGCTTTTTTTTTATACCAAAATGAGATTAAAAGTATCGCTCACAAAACCTGTTTGCCCACCTATGATGTGTTTGATGAAAACCGATATTTTGAACCTGCATTTACGTGGAATGTAATAGAGTTTAAAGGAAAGAAAATTGCATTGACCATTTGCGAAGACATCTGGAATTTAGGTGACAATCCTCTTTATCGGATCTGCCCGATGGATATTCTGATGGAGCAACATCCTGACGTAATGATCAATATTTCTGCTTCTCCTTTTGATTATACACATGCAGACGACAGAAGAGCCACGATTAAAGCAAATGTTTTGAAATACAAACTTCCTCTGATTTATTGCAATGCGGTTGGCAGCCAGACAGAAATAATTTTTGATGGAGTGTCTTTGTGTTTTGATAAAAATGCCAACCTGTGTCACGAACTTTCACAATTTAAAGAAGAGCTGAAAGAAGTGATCCTGAATGAAGATGGCACTTTTGATGCGTCCATCATAAGGCCTGCCGGGGAAGTGGCAGATTTGATTTCAGATCCGGGCGAGTTTATCCCTTCTTTAAACATTGAACAGGTATATGAAGCAATCCTTTTAGGTATCCGGGATTATTTTTCCAAGATGGGGTTTACAAAGGCCATTATCGGGAGCAGCGGAGGTATAGATAGCGCTGTAACGATTGCCCTTGCCTGTGCGGCATTGGGAAAAGAAAATGTGAGAGCTGTATTAATGCCTTCGGGATTCTCCACTTCTCATTCTATTTCTGATGCTGAACAATTGAGTAAAAATATTGGCAATCCATACGACATTCTTCCAATTAAAAATATTTTTGATGTTTTCTTACAGGAATTACATCCAATTTTTAAGAATCTTCCTTTTAACGTAGCTGAAGAAAATATCCAGGCCAGGGTAAGAGGAAATCTGCTTATGGCAATTGCCAATAAATTGGGGTATATCTTATTGAACACTTCCAACAAAAGCGAACTGGCAACAGGCTATGGAACGCTTTACGGAGATATGGCCGGTGGGATTGGGGTTCTGGGAGATTGTTATAAATTACAGGTTTATGAATTGGCAAGGTTTATAAATATCCATAAAGAAATCATTCCTGCAAACATTCTTACCAAGGCGCCCTCTGCAGAATTAAGGCCTGACCAGAAAGATATAGACAGTTTGCCTCCTTACGAAATTCTCGACCAGATTTTGTATCAATATATAGAAAAAGTACAGGGGCCTGGTGAAATTAAAGCATTAGGATTTGATGCAGGCCTTGTAGACAGGATTTTAAAAATGGTCAACCGGAATGAATACAAAAGAAACCAGTTTTGTCCCATCATCCGCATTTCGCCAAAAGCATTTGGAACCGGAAGAAGAATGCCGATAGTAGGCAATTACCTGGATTAGTAAGCAAAATAAAAATTGAGGTTTTTTGTTGGTTTACTATTAAATTAATTTTCAGTTTCCACCTATTAAAAAGATATGGCGTAAATTAGTTGAAGTAAAAATTTTAAATTATGGAAGCGTATATAATTGCCGGTTTCAGAACCGCTGTTACGAAAGCAAAGAGGGGAGGATTCAGATTTTATCGTCCCGATGACCTGGCAGTAGATGTAATAAAAGGTTTGCTGGCTACTGTGCCCGAACTGGACAGTAAAAGAGTGGATGATTTAATCGTCGGAAATGCTGTACCCGAGGCAGAACAAGGATTACAGGTTGGCAGAATGATTAGCGTAAGAGCTTTGGGAATTTCCGTTCCGGGAATGACTGTCAACAGGTATTGTGCAAGTGGATTAGAAACGATATCGATTGCCACTGCGAAAATCAGAAGTGGAATGGCAGATTGCATTATTGCCGGAGGCACTGAAAGTATGACTATGGTTCCTACTTCTGGTTGGAAAACTGTTCCTGCTTATTCTGTAGCATCAGAAACACCTGATTATTACCTAGGAATGGGATTGACAGCAGAAGCAGTTGCCCGGGAGTACCATATCACCCGTGAGCAGCAAGATGAATTCAGCCTGCACTCTCATCAGAAAGCATTGAATGCTATTAAGAACGGATATTTTAAAAGTGGAATTTTACCAATGACGGTAGAAGAAATTTATTTGGATAAAGATTTAAAAAAACAGAAACGAAATTTTGTGGTGGATACAGACGAAGGGGTTCGTGCAGACACTTCAATGGAAGCATTGGCCAAATTAAAACCTGTTTTCGCGATGGGAGGAACTGTCACTGCAGGTAATTCTTCCCAAACCAGTGATGGTGCAGCTTTCGTAATAGTCATGAGCGAAAAAATGATGAATGAATTGAACCTGAAGCCCATTGCGCGGCTGGTAAATTGCGTAAGTGCCGGTGTGCATCCCCGCGTGATGGGTATTGGGCCGATGGAAGCAGTTCCGAAAGTATTGAAAAGGGCAGATATGAATTTGTCTCAAATAGACCTAATCGAATTAAATGAGGCATTTGCTTCCCAATCTGTGGCAGTAATCAAAAATTTAGAATTGGATCCTTCAAAGGTAAATATAAACGGAGGCGCTATTGCGCTCGGCCATCCATTAGGTTGCACAGGAGCCAAACTGACCGTTCAAATCATTAATGATATGAAAAGATTGAATAAAAAATATGGAATTGTAACCGCCTGTGTGGGTGGAGGACAGGGAATAGCCGGTATCATTGAAAACCTTGATTAACTCCAGGGTGGAAAATGAGCTTATTGAAATCTCTTATATTCGGAGAGATTATCCCATCAAATAAGCAAGACCATTATTAACCGGCTCGCAAAGATTAAGCACATTTTTTTCCCTGAATAACTTTTCCATTGAATC
>JBIQMJ010000030.1:0-20478 GCA_044463445.1 Segetibacter koreensis | reverse complement strand
TTTATCTTTCATTATAAAATAACTGATCATGCCATCACAAATTAATTTACAGATTACAGGAAGAATACAGAACGTCGTATTTTATAAACGCGGTGATAAATACTATGCGCGTTCTGTCTCCGGCGGCATTAAACAAACCAAAGCCACGAAAAAGCGGGCGACCGAATTTGGTAAGGCATCCCGTGCAGGCAAAACTTTACGGCAGCAACTTCTTCCGGTGATCCCGTTTCCGGCAGATAATAAAATGCAAACGAGGCTGGTGTCTGATCTGTTCAGTTGGCTACGTTCCGGATTTGACCCGGAGCAACCTTGTGATCCGGTACCTCTTTTAAATAACTTTAGCTTTACAGAAGGCAATACGATTGCAGAAAGATGGCGGGTTTCTTTGGAAGTAACGAAAACCGAAGACGGTATGCTGCAAATGAGAATACCGGCCTTTGTGCCTGCCAAAAACATTGTGGCGCCTGCCGGTACGGTTTTAGTAAAATGCCATATCGCAACAGGTGGCTGTGATTTGAAGAATGGAAGAGAAACTGGTGGTTGCAGTACTTCTTTAAATTTTAATTATAATCAAGAGCCGGTTTCTGAGCAAATCATATCTCTCCCTACACCTACGCTTTCTCAAACTCTTATTGTAACCGGTGTGTCACTTGAATATTATTTTACTAAGAAAGGGCACTTGCAAAAATCGATGAACAAGGCTTTTATGCCGGCAGGGATTGTGAAAGCAATGTATGTATAATTGATATTGGCCCTTAGAACGTCATTGCAAGCGCATGAAAAATGTTTAGGTTTAGAAGAAAAGTCCGCACTGATGCAGCTATACAGCCTGGCTTTTGTGCAAAGCGTGTCTATGCCTTTCAAAATATCACACAATTAAAGTGTCTAATCTCATAATCTTCAAAAGCTCTTTGCCGCCAAAGTAATCAATATTTATTTTGATGCCAGTAAAAGAACAAATAAGACGATTTTCTGTTTTGATCTTCTGCAAAAACTTTATGTCAATATCTGTATATTTGAAAATCCTTACCATTTGAGAACTAACGATATAGACATGAATTGAGAACTGCTTTTTTGACGAATGCTTAAAAATTTTTAAAATAAATTGAATCAAAACCCTGAACAGCTCGCAAGAGATGAAATAGACCGACAATTAATTGCCTGCGGCTGGCTCATACAGGATAAGTCTGCGATCAATCTTGCAGCAGGATTGGGAGTGGCCGTCAGGGAATACCAAACGGATGTTGGCCCTGCTGATTATGTCTTGTTTGTGAATAAAAAACCAGTAGGTATCATTGAAGCGAAGCGCGAAGAAGAAGCGGTTCGATTTTCCGTCCATGAAGATCAGTCGGAAGGATATGCTTCTGCGAAGTTGAAATACCTGGATAATGAAAAGCTTCCTTTTGTTTATGAAAGCACCGGGCAGGTAACACGGTTTACAGATTTTCGGGATCCTAAACCAAGATCAAGGCCGGTATTTACTTTCCATCGCCCGGAAACTTTTTATGAATGGCTGAGAGAAGACCCGGCTGCCGCAAAGTCAAATAAATCACTCAGAGCCCGTTTTCATGATCTTTCCCCTTTGCCTGAAGATGGATTGAGAGATTGCCAGGTAAAAGCAATTCATAATCTTGAAAATTCTTTCAAACATTATCACCCCAAAGCGTTGATTCAAATGGCTACCGGTTCCGGCAAAACCTATACCGCCATTACATTTATCTATCGCCTGTTGAAATATGCCAAAGCCAAACGCATTTTATTTCTCGTGGATACCAAAAACCTTGGAGAGCAGGCAGAGCAGGAGTTTTTGGCTTATGTCCCCAACGATGATAACCGGAAATTTACGGAACTCTATGGTGTCACCAGGTTGAAAAGTAGTTTCATTCCTGATGATAGCCAGGTATATATTTCTACGATCCAAAGAATGTATTCGATCTTAAAAGGAACAGAGCTGGATGAAAGTGCTGAAGAAGAAAATCCTAATGAAATGGGCGTAGAGACAAGGCATGCCTTGTCTCTACAGGTACAATACAATGAAAAAGTACCCATAGAATTTTTTGATTTTATCGTGATCGACGAATGCCACCGCAGCATTTATAATTTGTGGAAGCAGGTGCTTGATTATTTCGATGCTTTTCAGATCGGGTTGACCGCGACACCTGACAACAGGACGTTTGGTTATTTCAATCAAAACCTGGTGAGTGATTATGGATATGAAAAAGCGGTGATTGACGGCGTGCTGGTGCCCTACAATGTTTTTACCGTCGAAACAAAAATTACAAAAGAAGGAAGCCGGATAGGGCTGGGTGAAAAAGTAGATAAACGGGAACGTCTTACGAGGAGAAAGTTTTGGGAAACCGTGGATGAAGACATTGAATATTCGGGTAAACAACTGGACAGGGATATTGTGAATCCAAGTACGATAAGAACCATCATCAGGGCCATCAAAGAAAATGTACCCTCAATGTTTCCGGACAGGTGGGCCTCACCCCCCGCCCTCTCCAAAGGAGAGGGAGCCTTCGAAATTCCCAAAACATTGATCTTTGCCAAAACCGATTCTCACGCAGAAGATATTATCGAAATCGTTAGAGAAGAATTTGGTGAAGAAAATAAGTTTTGCAAAAAAGTTACCTATAAAAGCGATGAAGATCCGAAAACGGTGTTGAGCAATTTCAGAAATGACTATTATCCACGCATTGCTGTTACAGTTGACATGATCGCTACCGGCACAGACATCCGTCCTTTGGAAGTGCTGGTATTTATGCGCGACGTAAAAAGCCGCAGTTATTACGAGCAAATGAAAGGCCGCGGCACACGTACCTGTTCGCTGGAACAACTAAAAGCCACCGGCACCCCAACAGCAAAATTTACGAAAGATCATTTTGTAATTATTGATGCCATTGGCGTTGAAAGTTCGCAAAAAACAGACAGCCGTCCATTGGAGAAAAAGCCGGGTATGAGCCTGAAAGACCTTTTACAAAATGTGGCCATGGGCAATACCGATGAAGAAATAGTAAGCTCGCTCGCCAACAGGTTGATCCGGCTGGACAAGCAAATCGATGAAACAGAAAAAGCTACTTTTTCCGAACATGCCAATGGCCATTCCATTCATCATGTAGTGCAACAATTATTAAATGCCCACGATCCTGATACCATCAAAAATGCGGAAACGGTTATCAGGAAGGATTTACAGGGGCAGGCGCCGGCAGTGATAGAAGCAGCAATACAGAAAGAAAAACAAAACATTGTGGATCGTGCGGTGGATGTTTTTAATAATCCTGATCTGCGGAATTATATTGTGGATGTGCGCAAAAAGTACGACCAGATCATTGATGGAATTAATATAGATGAGATCACTAACATCGGTTGGGTAAAAGACCAGGAAGCGGCAGCCGAACTTACCATCAGCAATTTTACCGCCTGGATAGAAGCGAATAAAGATGAGATCACTGCCCTGCAAATATTTTATGGACAGCCTTACCAGCGCAGGGAGTTGACTTTTAAAATGATCAAAGAGCTGTATGATAAGATCAGGCTGGAACAACCGCTGCTCGGGCCTTTAACGGTTTGGCAATCATTTGAAAAACTGAAACAGGCCAATGCTTCTCCGAAAAATGAACTGGTCGCGTTGGTAAGCCTTGTCAGAAAAGTAACCGGCATTGATGAAACACTTACCAGCTATGATAAAACGGTAGATAAGAATTTTAAAGACTGGCTGTTTCAGCAAAACGCCGGTCAGCACAATAAATTTACCGAGGAGCAAATGCAGTGGCTGCGGATGATCAAAGATTATGTAGCCAATAGCTTTCATGTAGCGAAAGAAGATTTTGAGCTGGATCCGTTTAATAAGGCCGGAGGATTGGGACGGTTCTATCAATTGTTTAAGGAAGATTATGAAAAGATATTGGATGAATTGAATGAGGTGTTGGCGGCGTAAAATCTGAATTGGGATTTGTAAGATTTTAAGATTAAACGATTACATCCTAAAATCATTTAATCGCGAGAATCCTGATTCTGACAAATGCGTCAATTAAAAAGAATACTAATTCAGACATAAATTTGAATGTTATGAAAAAAGAATTAATCACAGAATTGTTTTTGCAATTTCAATCAGCGGCGTATGATTATAAAGGTATCGAATGCTGGAGTGCGAGGGAGTTGCAGCAAATCTTCAATTATAAAGATTGGCGTAATTTTTTAAAAGTAATTGAGAAGGCAAAAACCGCGTGCGAACAGGCGGGAGAAAAAATACCGGATCATTTCGTTGATGTCAACAAAATGATAGATTTAGCAAAAGGCGCCCAAAGAGAAATCGAAGATATTGCCCTTACCCGTTACGCGTGTTATCTTATTGCGCAAAATGGAGATCCTGCCAAACCCGCTGTAGCATTTGCTCAAACCTACTTTGCTGTACAATCCCGAAAGCAGGAAATTATTGAGCAAAGATTATTGGAAGTTGAAAGAGTGAGTGCCCGGGACAAACTTACAAAAAGCGAAAAAAAATTAGCCGGTGTATTGTTTGAAAGAGGAGTAGATAATACCAGTTTTGCAATTATAAAATCAAAAGGTGACCAGGCTTTGTTTGGAGGCTTTACGACCAATGATATGAAGCAAAAACTGGGCGTACCTGCTTCGCGGCCCCTGGCAGACTTTCTACCGACACTTACCATTAAGGCAAAAGATTTTGCCAACGAACTTACCAATCACAATGTAGTGGAAAAAGATTTGCATGGCAACCAGCCAATTTCTAAAGAACACACAGATAATAATTTGGCAGTTCGTAAAATGCTTAAAGAAAGAGGTGTTAAACCAGAATCATTGCCCCCGGCAGAAGATTTGAAGAAATTAAGCCGGCGCATAGAAAGCGAAAGCAAGAAAATCACAGGAAAAGGAAAGAAAAATTAAGAAATTTGGAAGAGAGTATAAATATAAAGGAATTACCAAAAGACTGGAATTGGGTGAAGTTGGGAGAAGTATGTTTTACAACAAGTGGAGGAACGCCGAGCAGACGAGAACCTCAATTTTACAATGGAAATATTCCGTGGGTAAAATCCGGTGAACTTGATAAAGGATTAATAACTGATACTGAAGAAAAGATTTCAGAAGATGCAATAAAGAACTCAAGTGCGAAAGTATTTCCAAAAGGTACATTACTAATTGCATTATATGGAGCAACAATTGGAAAACTTGCATTTCTTGGAGTTGATGCTGCAACAAATCAAGCCATTTGTGGGATTTATAAAAGCGAACAAATAGATTCTCATTATTTATACAATTTTTTACTTTACAAAAAACAAAAACTTGTAAATCAAGGAATAGGCGGAGCACAACCAAACATTAGCCAAACAATATTAAAAGGCTTAGACATTCCACCGGAATATTTTATGCCAATGGTGTAAAAGCAAATGTGTTGTTTTGGGATGCGAAACCTTCCAGCAAAGACCCATGGACAAAAGAAGTGTGGGTATATGATTACAGAACCAACATTCATCATACGCTAAAAAAGAATCCCTTAAAGCTGGATGACCTGAAAGATTTTATTGAATGTTATAATCCAACAAACAGGCATAAACGCAAAGAAACATGGAGCCCGGCAGACCCTTCGACAGGCCCTTCGACAGGCTCAGGGTGCCAGGGGCGCTGGAGAAAATTCACCTACGATGAAATTGTCGCAAGAGATAAAACCTCTTTAGATATCACCTGGCTGAAAGATAAATCTCTTGCTGATCTGGATAATCTTCCTGATCCTGATGAACTGGCATTGGAAATCGTGGAGAATTTAGAGGCGGGGTTGGAAAGTTTTAAGGCGGCGATTGCTTCGCTGAATTCAAATGAAAATTAAAGTTTATCATAGACTTATATCTGAACAACGGTTAAACCAGAAATTCATCATTTACGCAACGTCCCGATGGGATAAGCTCAATTTGAAAATACATGACGGAGACATTGTTGAGAAACAAAAATCTTCAACTTTTATCCTCGCATCGTTCATGCCGCCAAATGCAAGCGTCCCGACCGGAGATGCTAAACAAAAAGCAGACCTATAAAAGATAAAAAAAGGTGGCCCCTGTAGAAACAGGAGCCGTTACCAAAACTAACTGCTTATGAGAATGCAAATGTCGCTTTTAAACTTATATCATTGGTACGCAAACGATTGATTAAAATCATTTCATCATTTTACGGTTTGCAGCAAAAGGAATACAAATGATGCCACTACCTGGTTTATTTGAAAAAAAAATGAACCCGAATCCGTCTTTGGCTAAATGTTTTTTTGAAAAAATGAATATTTGTTAACGGGAAAGAAGTTTTGTATTTTGGCTGATAAAATAGGTAATTATTTATTTATTGTTGAGATTATAAAGTACAAATGATGCCTGCCGTAAAATTATTCTTGCGGTAATATGATTATAGGTAATATGATTCTATTTATTTTTATTTCATACTAAATTCAAAATCCTTTATTATCGAACTTACGTCAAACCGGAAATTAAAGCTTGTATGAAGCGGACTCGTCAAATTACTATAAAGGATGTTGCCAGGGAGTTGAAAATTTCTGTTGCTACAGTTTCAAGGGCATTGAGAAACACGCATGATGTCAGTGCAGTGACCAGGAAAAAAGTTTTAAGAAAATGCCATAAATTAGGCTATCATCCTAACTTTAATGCTACCGGGCTTGTGAGTAATAAGTCTCATAATATAGCTATTATTCTACCTACGATCACTAATTATTATTTTTCAACTGTTATTACAGGAATACAGGAGGTTGCTTATAATAACGATTATAATATTATCCTGTATGTAACAGGCGAATCACAACTGCGGGAAGTTTCAATTGTGGAAGATCTTTCGCTGAGTTCAATTGATGGGCTGCTGGTTTGTGTAACCTCCGAATCCAGGAAGTCTACTCATTTTCAGAAAATTATTGATACGGGAATTCCTGTTGTTTTTTTTGACCGGGCGGCTGAACTCAGTCATATATCAAAAGTAATCCAAAATGATTTTGAGGGAGCCTTTATGGCGGTTGAGCATCTTATCCAAAACGGGTACCGGAATATTGCCCATATAGGGGGACCTTTTCCTCTTCGTTTCACTAAAGAGAGGTTAAGGGGGTACCTGGCTGCTTTAAAAAAGTATGATTTACCAATTCGCCATCATTGGATTATTCATTCACAATTTACACAACAAAGCGGCAGCCAGGATACAAAAAAATTGTGGGCTTATGGAATCAAACCAGATGCTGTTTTTGCAGTAAATGACAGGAAGGCCATTGGGGCTATTTTAGCTCTGAAAGAAAAAGGCGTTAAAGTAGGCCGGGATGTTGGCGTTGTTGGATTTACAAATGACCCCATGTCTGCAATTATTTCCCCATCCTTAACTACTGTTGAAGAACCTGCGTTCGAAATCGGCAAACAAGGATGTCAACTGCTCTTAAAACAAATATCGAAAAAAAACTTTGTTCCTGAAGAGATCGTTCTCAACGGCGAACTTATTATCAGGAAGTCTTCTTTAAGAAGTATCTGACCTCAAAACTGCTGAATATCTTTCCATTTTTTAACAAGCGCTATAAAGCCAATTTGTTGAAAAAAAATTTCTTTGTAATTTTTGGAAAGCCGGTCTGGAAGAGGCTTTTAAAATTATGTTTATAAACATAAGACTTTTTTTTCGATAACGTTACCGCTGTTTTTTTTTTCACGGGTTTTTTACTTTGGTAGATTTAGTCATTATTTAACACGAAACGTTTGCTACAATGATCAAAAAAAAGAGACTGAAAACTGCCTTAACAGGCGCCTCATTTTGGATTTTCTGTATTTTAATAAGTTTAGCAGGCTATTCCCAAAATGCAAGGACAATTACCGGAACCGTACGAAACTCATCAGGAGATATCTTAGTTGGAACCACAGTTCATGCCAGGGATCGCAACTTAAGTGTTGTAACTGACAATGAAGGTAAATTTAAAATTGCTGCTCCGCCCGGAGACACTTTAGTGTTTACTCATGTTGGTTATGAAGCCCGGGAAATACGGATAACTAATCAAACTGAGGTAAATGTAACCCTGGAGAATAGGGCTACGCAAATGAGCGATGTAATTGTTACCGCCCTGGGAATTAAAAGACAAACAAGGACCTTAACTTATGCCACCCAACAAATTAGTGGTGCCGAGATTACTGCCGTAAAGGATCCCGGGGGTAACCTCATTAACAGCTTGACCGGCAAGGTGGCTAATCTTGTAGTAACACCCGCAGGGTCAGGCCCCGGCGGAGCAGCGAAAGTAATTTTAAGGGGTAACCGGTCTATTAATGGAAATAATAACGCCTTAATTGTGGTAGATGGCGTTCCTATCGACAATACCATGAGTACAGAAGCTTCCGGGGGAGGTTCAGCCAACACCTTTGCCACCCAGGTAAAAGGCGTTGGCAGTAGTTATTCAGGAATGGATGGCGCTTCCAGCATTAACCCCGAAGATGTAGAGTCAATAACTGTTTTGAAGGGACCTGCCGCTGCCGCCTTGTATGGAAGCAGGGCTGCCAACGGTGCTCTCATTGTTACTACAAAAAGTGGCAGGAGTGGAAAAATAAGTGTTAATTACAATGGAGGTTTTTCAATTGATAACCCTTATTTTTTAAATAAGTTTCAAAATACTTATGGAAGAGGCAATGGTGGCGCTTTGGGTGCGACTGCTGCTCAAAGTTGGGGAGCAAAAGCAACTACTTATCCTGATAATGTAAAAGACTTTTATCAGAATGGTTTCTTATCAAATAATTCCATCAGCGCCTCCGGGGGCACAGAGAACCTGCGCGGCTACGTTTCTTATACTAATAATACTACGAATGGAATTGTTCCTAAAAATCGACTTGAAAGAAATAATGTAAACCTTCGTCTTTCAGCTAAGTTAATACCCAAACTTACCCTCGATGCGAAAGTGACTTATCTGAACCAAACGATAGATCATTTGCCAAGGCTCGGCGATCAGGGTATTAACAACGAGGTTTATATTATGCCAAGAGACCTGAGTACAGATTCCTTAAAGCATTTTGAGAAGATTGATCCCATTACCGGAGAACCTGTACCGATCTACTGGACCAATTCTTCAATCTTTCTGAATCCATACTGGGAAGTAAACAGGATGAATGTGCAACAAGAGCGGGACAGGATCATGCTGTTAGGTTCTTTAAAGTATGAGCTAACTGACTGGCTGAATGTGCAGGCTCGATATAGCCTTGATAAATATAATGACCTGATTACGGGTTCTTATTACAGTGGAACTACTTTAAATCCATTTAATACACCAGGCGGACGTTACCAGGAATCGGCTATTGATCATTGGGAACGTAATGTTGATTTGTTGTTATCTGCAAACAATAAATTAAGTGAAAATTTTAATATCAGCTATAATGTGGGTGCCTCGCTTTTGGATATCAAAGGAGGAAATACCACTACAGTTGCCAATGGCCTGAGTGTTATGAATAAATTCAATTTCAATTTCGCTTCGAACCTGGCAGTTACCAATGTTCCTATTAGGAAAGAAATACAATCCGTTTATGGAAATTTGCAGCTTGATTATCGTCATTTACTTTACCTTGACGCCAGCCTGAGAAATGACTGGTCAAGTACGCTTCCATCTCCCTATAGTTATTCTTATCCTTCAATCGGGCTTACTGCCATCCTCTCTGATATAGTTAAATTACCTGATTGGGTAAGCTTTGGCAAGCTCAGATTTACCTACACCAATGTAGGAAATGATGCAGACCCTTATCGCCTTAACCAGCGCTATATTTATACTCTTGGTGGAAGGAACGGTTTTATTTCCAGGGATAATATAAAAAGTATCAGTGATTTAAAACCTGAACAGACCAACTCCTTTGAAGCAGGTCTGGATTGGAAATTTTTCGATAACCGGTTTGGAATAGACGCTACATTTTATAAAAATAATACCATTAATCAGCTTGTGCTAATAGGATTGCCTGCGGCGAGTGGATTTCAAACCCAATATGTAAATGTGGGAAATATAAAAAACGCAGGATTTGAGTTAATGCTTTCGGCAAATCCGATTCGCAAAACTCGGTTTAAATGGAACACTTCTATAAATTTTGGCCTCAACAGGAATGAGATCATTTCATTAAAAGAAGGAATTACCCAGACTACCTTATCGCCGTCCACTAATTTCGGACAGTTGATCATTAAGCCCGGTGGCTCTTACGGCGATATTTATGGATACGGCTGGGCGAAAGATTCAGCTACAGGAAAATACCTTATCAATAATAAAGGATTGCCTGTAGCGACTAGTTCGCAAGATCAGAAGCTGGGAAATTTTAACCCTGATTATACAATTGGATGGAGCAACACTTTCGAGTTTAAGAAATATACGCTGTCATTCCAGGTTGATGGAAGGGTCGGTGGAATCATCGTTTCAGGAACAGATGCTTTAATGTCTTATTATGGTGTAAGTGATTATACTACCAAATTCCGTGATGGAGGCCTGGTGCTTCCCGGAGTGCACAGCGATGGAACAGCTAACACCACAGAAATTAGTTCGGAAAAATTATGGACCACTCTTTCCAATGGAGGACGTTCATCAGGCTACGATGAGTTCTTTGCCTTCAGTGCTACTAATTTTAGAGTAAGGGAATTATCCTTAGGCTACACTTTTGACTTAAAGAAAAGTTTGATCAAAGACATCAGGCTGTCTTTGACCGGTAGAAATTTATTTTTTCTTTACCGGGGCAAATCACTCATTAATATTCCCGGGATAGGGAAACGAACACTACCTGTAGATCCGGAATCTGCTTTAGGCACCAGCAATTACCAGGGGATCGAATCAGGGATGCCTCCGGTAGTAAGAAGTCTTGGAGTTAACGTTCGTATAAATTTTTAACTAAAAAATATTCTTGAAATGAAACTTTATTTAAAAAGTAATTTATTATTCCTACTGATAACGATATCTTTTTTGTCGTGTACAAAGAATTTCGATAAGATAAATACTGATCCAAGCTCGCTCACTAGTGTAGGAAAAGTTGAATTTGGATTTATGTTTTCAAGGGCGGAATCAGGGGCCTGTATGAACCAGGGATATTATCAAACCGTTCAAAACTTGTATGCCGATCTCTATGCACAATATTTTGCCCTGAATACTACCAGTTTTCAAACAGACCGCTATGTGATGAACGATGGCTGGCTTCCCAGGTTAGGCGTGGTTACCTACGTTTTTGCGGTACCACAGTTGAAGACCATCATTGATAATTCAGATTCCACATCGGGAGAAGCGGCTCTTGCTAATATTATGTGGGTCTATGCATTCCATCATCTCACCGACTATTTTGGCCCGGTCGCATATTTTCACGCAGGTGAACCAATTGCCTCGATACCCTACGATTCACAGGAATCGATTTATTTAGATTTTTTCAAACGACTTGATGCGGCTACCAGGATTCTTAAAAACAGCGGGAAAACAAATGTATTTGGCACTTCTGATATCATCTTTGGCGGCGACGTTGCTAAGTGGATCACTTTTGCCAATACACTCAGGCTAAGGCTGGCGCTCAGAATTTCAAAAGTGCTTCCTGACGTGGCAAAGCAGCAGGCTGAGGCAGCGGTAGCAGGCGGAGTAATGACAGACGTTGCCCAGTCAGCCTGGATATTTAAAACGCTCGATGGCAACGATGGAAATGGTTTAAGCAGGATTGCCTCCTTTCATGAATTCAGCATGAGTTCTACTATGGCTTCTTATCTTAAAGGTTACAATGATCCCCGGCTTCAGAAGTACTTCCAATCTACAATTACAGATGGTAAATTCAGAAGTATCAGAAACGGAACTCCTGCTGCAGACTTAAATAATCCATTTAACAGTGGCGCCAATACTTCCAATATCGGCCAGTATTGGGTACAATGGAGTAATAATGCGTGGGTTCCCAATCTTACCGCAAAGCAGCCTGTCATGTATGCAGCAGAGGCTTATTTCTTACGTGCTGAAGGAGCGCTTAATGGTTGGGATATGGGTGGAACAGCGCAGGATCTTTATGAAAAAGGGATTGAAAAATCGCTGCAAGAATGGGGGATTACGGATCCTGTAATTGTGAACAATTATATACAATCTACGGCAGTTCCGGCGGCTCCGGATGATTTTGTGAATTCGCCGGCAGTTTCTGATGCCCCGGTAAAATGGAGCAGCGATGAAAGTACCGAGCGTGAACAAATCGGAATCCAGAAATGGCTGGCAACTTATCCCGACGGCATGGAAGGCTGGGCCAGTTTCCGGAGAAGCGGTTATCCCAAAATGTATCCTGTCGTAGAATCGGATAATGCAGACCTGCCCCAGGGAACTTTCATTCAAAGATTGCCTTATGCGTCGTCTGAGGCTACTACGAATGCTACAGAGCTGGCAAAAGGCATACAGCTTTTGGGGGGACCTGATAAAGTTTCCACACCGCTCTGGTGGGCGAAATAAATAAAATATTTAATTAAAAATAGAATCCATTTAATGAGGAATAAACCGGTATTTCAAATTTCGATCACTTGCGAGCGGCAAATTAATATCCACAGTACTTGGGTACTTTAAAATTAATCGGTGTTGAATAAAAGATTGTCGGATAGCTTTGAATGGCGCAAACAATTATAATTGAGATACTATATTAAAGTTTAATGTCAAGATTTATTTCATATACGGTTATTATTCCTTTCCTGATGATAACGGCATTCAGCCCTGCCCCTCAAAAGAAGGTTACTGTCTTCTCAATAGGAAATGGGATTATGGTTGAATGCCCTCTTACATCAAACAACCGGGGATGGATGCAAATGCTACCCATGTTTTTTAGCATGAATGTTCATTTTAATAATGATGCGATCCGTGGTAGGAGTGCAAATGCTTTTTTAAATGAAGGCAACTGGAAGGAGGTTATTTCGCAGGTTAAAGAGGGCGATTATGTTTTTATAAGTTTTGATGATGACAAGGCCACAGAATCATATCAAAAAGAGGCAGATCAAAAGGCGGCAGTGAAATTTATTGCAGACACGAGGGAAAAGAGCGGCATCCCGGTTTTCTTTTTGTTACAGCAAAGCAATAACAGTACTTTCATTAAAAATCTTTGTAAAAAAGAAAACGTTGTTTTTATTGATTTACTGCAGCAAACAAAAAGTCTTTTTGAAAAAAAGGGACAAAAGGAAAACAGCAGCCTTACTATCAATAAAGCGATTAAAATAGCCAGGGTCGCTTCAGCTACCATAAAAACAAAAATCCCTGAACTGAATTTAAGCGACAACCAAAATACAAATGATGTTGCTTTTCCAATGACTGTTTTCGGCAATGAGACCGCGGACATTATTTCAGCCAAACTCAAATATGAAGCAGCATTGAATTTTAATTTAAGACAATTGTCTGCGACCAAAAGCGGATGGGAGGCTTACAAAATAAATCTGAGAAATCAATTACTACAGGCTTGCGGCGCCAGGATCGATCATTCACTTCCCTTGGACATTCATGAGACGGGGAGCATAAAAATGAAAGGCTATACCATTAAGAAAATTTATTTTCAAACCAGGCCTAAAGTTTATGCAACTGCTGACCTGTATGTTCCTGACGGCAAAGGAGTTTTTCCGGCGGTAATAAATATGCATGGTCATTGGCCTAATGGCAAAACAGGCGATATGGTTCAATCCTGCGCTCATGAGCTCGCTTTAAATGGTTATGTGTGTTTGAATATTGATGCATGGGGGTCAGGTGAACGTACCACCGTTCATGGCATCGACGAATATCACGGATCCAATCTTGGTGCTTCATTGATGAATATCGGTGAATCCTTATTGGGAAATCAATTAACCGATAATATCAGAGGAGTTGATCTTTTGATATCCCTGCCTTATGTTGATAAAAATAATATCGGTGCTACCGGGGCCAGTGGCGGAGGCAATCAAACCATGTGGCTTTCCGCTTTGGATGAAAGAATAAAGGCTTGCATGCCTGTAGTAAGCGTGGGTACATTCCAGTCTTATATCATGGGCTCTAATTGTGTTTGTGAATTAATGCCCAAAGGTTTTACCCATACTGAAGAATCAGGAGTATTGGCGCTTATAGCTCCACGGGCTATTAAGATATGCAGTGGTTTGGAAGATGCAAGCCCTACTTTTTATCCTTCTGAAATGATAAGGAGCTTCACAAATGCAAAGCCAATCTTTAGCCTTTTTAATGCACCCAATAATATCCAATACCAGCTTTTTAATACACCTCACGGGTATTGGCCTGAAATGAGAGAGGCCATGCTTGGCTGGTTTGATCTGAAACTAAAGGGTATTGGAAACGGAGGTTTTAAAAAGGAAATTCCGTTTACACTTTTGTCTAATGACGAATTGATGGTTTTTCCAAAAGGCAAAAGAGATCCTTTGGTGATCAATACTTCCGATTATTGTATTCAAAAAGGGAAAGCGCTTTTGCAGGAATTGTATAACACCAAAAGCATCAATAAGGAAGAAAAACTGCAGGAGTTAAGGAACATTCTTTTATTACCCACTTCGGCCAGTGTAGTAAAAAAAGTTCACGAATATGAGAAGAAAGAAGATTGGCAGCGCATCGTCCTGGAAACTTCTGATAATCATCTGATCCCATTGAGATATTTTAATTCCGCAAAAAGCAACTCACCGGTGGCGATCTTATGCTATGACAGCAATAAGGATGGAAAAGAAAGAATGATCATCAACGATTACATTCAAAAAGGGTATAATGTGGCGGTAGCAGATGTATGGGGAACTGGCGAGCTATCTTCCTCCCAGGCGCGGACAACAGATGGGCGCCTGCCTGAATTTCATACGTTGGCCCGCAGTGAATTATGGTTGGGCCACACCATAATGGGTGAATGGGTAAGCGATATTCATAACGTTATTAATTTTATCCGGTCGGCTTACAAGACATCTTCTATTACGGTTGACGCCGGAAGGGAAATTGCTATCGCTGCCTTGATGCAATCCGCTTTAAATAATAACGTCGATACATGTGTGCTTAGGATGTGCCCGTTGAGTTATGTACTGGATAGAAGAGAAGGAATTGACTTTTTCAATATGGCCATCCATTTGCCGGGTATCCTGGAATGGGGCGATATTTCTTTGGTGGCAGCATTGAATACGCGTACTAAATTAATTTTCCGAAGCCCGGTATCTGTTACAGGAGCGAGAATTACAGGCCAATCGTTACTTACCTTTAAAGAGAAGTTTTCAATAATGAAAGCAGCCTGCAAAAACGAAAATAAAATCGTGTTTACAGAATAATTTAATAACCTTAAAAAGTAAATATTATGGGGAACAATCGCAGGGATTTTTTAAAAATGGCAGGCTTATTTGGAGCAGGGATCGCCAGTAGTCCACTACAAAGTTTTACAAAGTTGAGTGGAGTGCAGGTTGATGAGCATGGTTCATTAATAGACGGCGGGAAGCAGGTTTTTAATATGTGCGGCTATCGCGCGCCAAAATTAGAAACCGTCCGGATCGGCTTTGTTGGCCTCGGAAACAGGGGCGGAGCTGCAGTTCCCCGGATTAATTACATTGACGGTATTTCTATAAACGGGCTGTGTGATATCCGGCCTGAGAGGGTTCAAATGGCAAAGGAGAGTATTAAGAATTCTCCGTATAAGCCAGTGCTGTACTCCGGTACACAGGATGATTACAAGAAAATGTGTGAGAGCGATGATATTGATGTTGTTTATATTGCTACTCCCTGGGACCTGCATGTGCCCATTGCAGTTTATGCGATGAACCACGGCAAACATGTATGCCTTGAGGTTGGCAATGCAGAGTCAATCGACGAATGCTGGCAATTGGTCCATGCTTCAGAGAAAAATAAAAGGCATTGTATCTTTCTTGAGAATTGCTGTTATGATTTTTTTGAATTGCTGACACTCAATATGGCACGCCAGGGTTATTTTGGTGAAATTGTTCACTGTGAAGGTGCTTATATTCATAATAATGTAGAAAGCTTGTTTGATGAAAAGGCCCGCTACAAGCTTTGGAGATTAAAAGAAAATGTAAAGGGCAGTGGTAATCTCTATCCCACACACGGATTAGGCCCTGTATGCCAGATAATGAATATCAACCGCGGCGATAAGCTTGATTATTTAGTCTCCATGAGCGGAAATGATTTCACAATGAAAGAGCTTGAAGAAGAATCTTATAAAAAGGATCCTCCGGCATTCAAACCTTTTCTTAATGATCAGTTCCGGGGAAATATGAATACTTCCATTATTAAAACTTTAAAAGGAAAGACTATTATGCTTCAGCATGACGTAAGTTCATTACGGGTTTATTCCAGGATACATTTAATCAGCGGGACAAAAGGGAGCGCTTTAAAATATCCGCTGCCGGGACGAATATCCAACAGCCATGAAGGCTGGCTTCCCGATGAAGAAGTCAAAAAGTTGGAGGCGACTTACACGCTTCCAATCGTAAAGCGCCTGGGCGATATGGCGCAACAGGTAGGCGGTCATGGCGGAATGGATTTTTTAATGGACTGGAGATGGATTGATTGCCTGCGCAATGGATTGCCTATTGATCATGACGTATATGATGCGGCGCTTTGGACCTCTATCGGGCCTTTGAGTAAATGGTCGGTGGCTCATCGTTCTTCCCCAATTGATATTCCTGATTTTACACAAGGTGCGTGGAAGACCAATAAACCTGTAGAGCTTTCTATTGATCACGGGAACCTTACGCCGGTAAAGCAAATCAACAAATAATCAACATTTTAATTTTTTAAGCAGATAAAATTTAATAAAGAAAACATGAAGGTAATTATCCGGCAGAACGCAAAAGAACTGGGCATTGAAGCAGGTAAAAAGTCTGCAGCATTAATCAGGGAAGCCATTCAAAAAAATGAGAACACTAATATTATCCTGGCTACAGGTTCAAGCCAGTTTGAAACGCTAAAACAATTGATCCTTGAAAAAGGAATAGACTGGAATAAAGTAACGATGTTTCACCTGGATGAATACATTGGTTTGCCCTCATCGCATAGGGCAAGTTTCAGAAGATATTTGAAAGAAAGATTTTTAAACCAGGTCCCCGGATTAAAATCGGTTAATTTAATTAATGGCGAAACAAATCCTGTCGATGAATGTAAGCGCCTTGGTGATTTGATCCGTAAAAGCCCTATTGACGTAGCTTTGGTAGGAATCGGGGAAAACGGGCACCTCGCGTTTAATGACCCTCCTGCAGATTTTGAGACTGAGGAGCCTTATATCATCGCTAATTTGGATAAGGAGTGCAGGCAGCAGCAGGTAAATGAAGATTGGTTTGGTTTTATTGAGGAAGTGCCAAAGCAGGCAATCAGCATGTCAGTAAAGCAAATTATGAAGTCAAAACATATTATTTGTTCAGTGCCTGATATCAGGAAAGCCAAAGCGGTAAAAGACAGCCTGGAAGAAAAGGTAAGCAACGAGCATCCCGCAAGCATTTTACAAAATCATCCTGACTGTTATTTATTTCTAGAAAAATCTTCGGCGTCATTATTAACCAAAAAGAAAGTGGTGTGATTTCTGAACGCATTGTGTTTGTAATAAAAAAATTTGATTATGGAGAAGAAAATAAAAATAATTAACGGCCGCATCATCACCTCTCAGCGGATCATCGATCATGCAAGCCTTTTTATTTCTGAAGGCATCATTACAGACATCAGTGAAAAGACGATAAGCGCAAACGCTGATATTACTCTGGATGCTAAGGGGAATTATATCAGCCCGGGGTTTATAGATATTCATATTCACGGAGGTGGAGGAAGCGACTTTATGGACGGCACTGTTACAGATTTTCTCACCATAGCTGAAACACATTTAAGACACGGATCCACTGCGCTTGTTCCTACAACTCTTACTGCAGAAAAAGAAGACTTGCTCCACACTTTGGATGTTTATAAAAAAGCAAATGCAAGGAACAAATTGGGAGCGCAATTTATGGGCATGCACATTGAGGGGCCCTATTTCGCCATGAGCCAGAGAGGCGCGCAGGATCCGCGTTACATCCGTAAGCCTGACAAAAAAGAGTACAGTGAGATAATAGAAAAGGCCGGTGGCATTATAGCAAGATGGAGTGCGGCTCCTGAAATAGAAGGCGCAATGGAATTCGGACGTTACTTACAAGCTCATAATATTCTGCCAGCAATCGCTCATACTGATGCGGTTTATGATGATGTCGTAGAGGCATTTGAAAATGGATACTCATTGGCCACGCACTTTTATTCCGGCATGTCCGGCGTCAGCAGACGAAATGCCTTCCGGTTTGCCGGTGTGATAGAAAGCGTTTTCCTGATGGATGAAATTGATGTTGAAATGATTGCGGATGGCGTTCATTTACCGACGCCCCTGTTACAATTAATTTTAAAAATAAAAGGTGTTGACAAGATTGCCTTGATCACAGATGCAATGAGAGCCGCCGGCACGGATTTGAAAGAAAGTATTTTAGGTTCCAGGAAAGATGGCTTGAAAGTAATTGTGGAAGATGGTGTTGCCAAACTGCCCGACCGCAGTTCTTTTGCAGGAAGCATTGCTACTTCAGACAGGCTTGTTAGAACGATGATAAATATAGCAGGGGTTTCATTAATTGACGCAGTCAGGATGATGACTTTGACTCCGGCCAGGATCATGAAAACAGACAAACGTAAAGGATCTTTAACCATAGGGAAAGACGCTGACATTGTGATATTTGATGAAAATATCAATATTCAGTCTGCTATTATCAGGGGTGAAATATTGTACAGCAATTCTTAAATGCGTCTTTTTATTTTATTGCTTTGATATTTTTCAGATACTTTATAAATGAAAAAAATTGACATGGGGGATAAGGCGATACCAAATGCAGACTCCAGGCTTCAATCGCTCGATGCATTGCGTGGCTTCGATATGTTTTGGATCATAAGTGGGGAAGTAATAATTCATGGCCTCTCGCAGGCCACCCACTTACCTTCTTTTAACTGGATGAGTGCTGAATTGCATCATTCTCCGTGGAATGGATTTACGTTTTATGATATGATCTTTCCTTTGTTTATTTTCATAGCGGGTGTTTCAATGCCATTCTCTTTTGGTAAGCAATTTGAAAAAAAAGACGCCAATAAATTATTAGTAAAAAAAAGTATTTACAGATCGCTCCTCAAAAGGACGATCATGTTGATCTTGTTGGGAATGATTATAAACGGCGCTCAATTTTTACGCGGTTATGAGAATACCCGATTTGCCAGTGTGCTTGGACGAATCGCGTTGTCCTGTTTTTTTGCTGCTGTGATTTTCCTAAATACTACTCTCAGAAGCCAGGTGATTGCTTTTGTGGTTTTGTTATTCGTTTATTGGGCGGCTATGACAATGATACCCGTTCCGGGATTTGGCGCCGGTGTTTTGACACCGGAGGGGAATTTGTCTGCATACATAGACCGAAGATTTTTGCCGGGCCAGGTGCTTCGTAAAGTGTATGATCCGGAGGGGATATTATCAACGATACCTGCGATTGCTACAGCTTTATTAGGCGTTTTTGCAGGGCAGTTTTTAAGACATCCCTTTGAAAAAATAAATAAACCAGGAAAAGGGATCATTCTTTTTATTGTGGCAATTGTTTTATTGCTCCTGGGGCTTTTGTGGAACCAGGTTTTCCCGATTAATAAAAATATGTGGACGAGCTCGTTCGTACTTTATGCCGGTGGATGGAGTGTATTATTACTTTCTGTTTTTTACCTGGTCATCGATGTATGGGGAATGAGAAAATGGAGCATGCCGTTGGTATGGGTGGGCATGAACTCCATTTTGATCTATATGGCCTCTCATGGGGTAGTAAATTTTGAATCCTCATCACAGTTTTTGTTTGGAGGTTTAATAAATCTTACTCCGGAAATATGGCACATGACCTGGCTTTGGACCGGCGTTGCGGTCATTCAGTTTGCATTACTTTACTTTTTATTCAGGAAAAAAATATTCTGGAAGATTTAAAAGGTTTTAAAAAGCTATCTCCGGTCAAAAAATAGTTTGTGATATAAAATTCAATATAAAATATGAAAGAAAGGAGTACGGCGGTGAAAGCTATATCTATTGGTAAACGCGATACCATTATTTCAATTATAATAATAGGGTTTTTATTTTTTGTGTTTGGTTTTGTATCGTGGATCAACGCCATCCTGATCCCATTCTTCAAAATAGCCTGTGAGCTTGATCATTTTGAATCTTATTTTGTTACGTTTGCTTTTTATATTTCTTACCTCATATTTTCGGTTCCATCGTCTTATCTTTTAAAAAGAGTGGGGTTTAAAAAGGGAATAATGATCGGCTTTTGGATAATATCCCTGGGAGCATTTATTTTTATCCCCGCTGCTTTATCCAGGACTTATGGAATATTTCTTTTGGGTTTATTCCTCATCGGTGCAGGCCTTGCTCTGTTACAAACTACCGCTAATCCATACATCACTATTTTAGGGTCTAAAGAAAGAGCTGCCCAGCGTATCAGCATCATGGGTATTTGCAATAAAAGCGC
>JBIQMJ010000029.1:0-20554 GCA_044463445.1 Segetibacter koreensis | reverse complement strand
CACCTCCTTTCAGATCAGCATTCACATTCAATTTCACCCCGGATTGTTGACCGGAAGGGGTTTTCAGGTCTACTGTAGTTCCATCTTCCAATACTACCTGGTTGTCTTCTCCCAGTACTAAACGTATTTGGGAAATAGTGCCTGCAGGTAAATTTACTCCTCCCAGCAAGGTATCCTTTCCGTTGCGGAGTTCGAGCAAATCGTATTTGCCAGGATTCAATAAGGGCACAGAAACCCAACCGGATGTGTCGCTCGAGCTGCCGGAAGTATCACTGGAACTTTTTACCAGTACCTGCTGGATATCTATCCACACTGCTTTATAATTAGCGGGCGCATCAGTGAGGTAAATGTTCAATTTGGAAGGCTGATTGCTCGCTGTGTCCGATTTGGTACACGCATTAAGCGTAAACAACAGCATTGCAATTCCTAATATGGGAAATAAAATTCCCCGGCGTTTTTGTTTCATAGGGCGTAAATTTTAATTTAGGTTTACAGGATTGCAAAATTCATTCCAACGGCCTATGTAAACTTATTAAGGGGAGGTATCATCTCCTGAAATCAACTGAGTTTCCTTAACAGGTTTTTTAACTCCGGTTCTTCATTTATCCATATAGTGAAGAGGTTTTATAAAAAGGATAGACCGGAATTCCTGTCTTTAAATGACGAAATGTTAAAAAAATATAAATTTCAAATATTCCCTGTGAAGATCATAAGGGTTTCTTCGGTAAGGTAACTTTTCAAACCGTGAAAAGGGATCAAAAGACAGATTACTCCAAAACAAAAATTACTCTTTTTTCTTTCTTTACTGGCTTCCGTTTTTATATTTCGAAGTGTAACCTATCTTTAGGAATGCATTCTAAAATATTCCTATTATTTACATACATTTCGTTTGCACTTCATTCCTATTGCCAAAACAAAGAAATATTTGATCCTGATTCTGTAAGAAAAGTGATTGAAGCAGAACCGATCATTTCGAATCTGCGTATTGATGGATTATTAAATGAATCCCAATGGCAACGTGCCCGGCCTTCTCCCGCATTTGTGGAAATAGAACCTATCCAGGGAAATCCGCCGGGAGAACCTACTACCGTGAAGGTTTTATACAATCATCAATATTTGTATTTTGGGATTTTTGCTCATGATTCCCTGGGCACAAAAGCGCTTCGCTCCACGGATTTTAAAAGAGATTTTGACGACAAAAGCCGCGACCTGGTAGGCATTGCACTCGATTGTTTTAATGACAGAAGAAATGCGATGGTGTTTGTTACAGACCCGTATGGAGTCCAACGAGATCTTTTGTCATTTGATGATTTGTATTATGATGTAGACTGGAACGGACTTTGGCGGGTGAGGACGAACCGGACCGATTCCGGGTGGACGGCGGAAATTGCCATTCCATGGGAAACCTTACGTTATCCCAACTCAGATTCGGTTCAGCAATGGGGATTGAGCATTTACCGCAATCGCAGGATCACCAACGAAATCACTTCTTTCGCTCCTTTTCCGCGTGCCTTCACTTCTCTGAGAATGAATTATGCCGGTTTGCTTACCAATTTAAAACCGCCGCCTCCCAAAACAAATATCCGTTTTGAGCCGTACGCGCTTTTTTCATACGATCATTACAAAGGTTTTGATTCTTCGGTAAAGAAAAATGAAACCAATTTTAAATTGGGTGGCGACCTGAAATGGGCCATTGATCCCAATTCGGTGCTGGATCTAACCGTCAACACAGATTTTGCTCAGGCTGATGTGGATCAGCAGGTAAATAATGTCAGCCGCTTTTCGGTTTTCTTCCCAGAAAAAAGACAATTTTTTTTAGAAAATGCCTCCCTTTTTGGTGTCGGTATTTCGCAATCTGCGGATGGCTCCGGAGGGCAAATGCGGGTGCAACCTTTTTTCAGCAGAAGCATCGGTCTGGATAGTCTGGGAACGCCGATCCCGATAGAGGCAGGCGCCAGGTTTGTGCACCGGTCCAACAAGACCAATTACGGAGCCATAGCCATGAGACAACGATCTTCTCAAAATAGTCCGGCTACCAATTTTTTTGTAGGAAGAGTTTCTCAAAATATTGGCGATAACAGCCGGGTTGGAGGATTGGTAACCATCAAGGACCAGCCGGGCAATGCGAATATTGTCAGTACGATTGACGGGTTTTTCAGATTGGGCGAATCTCATTCTCTAAACACTTTGCTCATGCAATCTTCAAATACAAAAAAAGGGAAAAATGGAGTTGCCGGTTTTGCACAATATTATTATTCCACCAATCATATGAAAATCTGGTTGACTCAATCTTTGGTTTCAAAAGATTTTGACCCTGAAATGGGATTTGTTTCCAGAACCGATGTGATTGGCACCACACCGGGAATGAACTGGTATTACCGCGGAAAGAAATTGCCATTTAAGAAAGTCCTGCGTGCTTTCGAACCCGGGTTTCTTCCTGAATTTTACTGGCAGGCATCAACCGGAAAATCCATCGAACGGACATTTACTTTTTTCCCGGTTTGGCTCAATTTTCAAAGCGGCGCTTATTTTGGATATGCCTTCGAGCCTCAGTTACAGCGGCTCACCTCTTCATTTGAACCCCTTGGCTTAACCATTGCGCCGGGGGATTATTATTTCACTAATCAACAAATCTATATTAGCTCAGATCCCTCCCGGATGGTAAGTCTGTCTGGAATTTACAGTTGGGGAAATTATTTCAACGGCAAATTGAATTCAGGAGATTGGCGCCTGCAATTTGCGCCTGTTCCGCAAATATCTATTGCCTTAAGATTTAACCGTAACCATTTTATGAATGTGGGACAACCTCAATCCTCTGCAATCATTGATTTATATGGACTGGAATCACGATTGGCCTTAAATCCAAGATTGCAACTGGTTGGGTTTTATCAGAAAAATGCCAATGATCATTCAGAAAATTACAATCTTCGATTGTCGTGGGAATATGCGCCGTTGTCTTATGTGTACCTCGTTTTAAACCATTCAGGTTTTACGAATGCGTTTCCCAAAAACCAGGTAGAAGATCATGCGATTGCCAAGATTAGCTTTTTGAAACAATTGTAGTGTTTGGAAAAGTTATTTCAGACAGTAAAGCTGGTAATTTAAATCAGGTAATATTTCTTTACAGGAGAAAATAAAAATTTCAGGAATTTGTTGGTTTACTATTCTGTATCCGTCTTCCTTTTCTATTCAGGCTCTGCATGAATTGAAAATTGATTATCGCTTTGCATCAGCAATTCCAGTTCCTCCGTTGATTTTCTGATCTCATTGATATATACTTCCTGGTCGCGGATGGCTGATAATCTTTTCAAAGCCTGTTCGTCATATCTAAAAAAAGTATTTGCCAGATGTCTCGCCGTGTATTTTCTGTAGCCTAATAAAGACATCGCATCCACCCCCACACGCAAACTGGTATCCAGTGTTTCGCGGTAAATGTGGAGAAGCCCTGCGTTCATCTGCTCATACGCATCATAGCGGTTTCTTGACCTTACCAGCATATGAAGATGGGGAAAATGTTTCTTTACGGTTTCTACAACCTCCAGTCTTTTTTCAGGTGAACCGATTGCTATAATAATAATGCTGGCATCTTTTGCTCCGGCAAATTCCAGGAGTTCAGACCGGGAAGCATCTCCATAGAAAACTTTGAATCCCATTCTTCGTAATATATCCACCCGGTCTGAATCCATGTCAAGGTAAGTAGCCTCTATTTTATTGGATTTTAAAAACCTTCCAACTGTGCTTCCAAAATGGCCAAAACCTGCGATGATCACTTTGTTTCTTTCATCAATTACATCGGGTTCTCTTTCAGGCTTTACTCCTGTGCCGATCTTGGGTAAAATTAATTTTTCATTCAGTAACATCACTATGGGCGTTAATCCCATACTGATGGCTACTACGGCAATCATCAGGCTTACTGTTTCTGGCGGCAATATTCCCTGCTGCAATGAGAAAGACAATAAAACAAAAGCAAACTCACCCACCTGGCTAAGGCTGAAAGCAAAAATAAAATTTTGCCGGGCGCTTGTTTTAAGGAATTTCCCTAATAGCAACAGTACGGCGCTTTTGATAACAATAAGAAGAAGCACCCAGGAAATTACTGTCCATTTCTCATCGGCTACCAGATGGAAATTGATAGAAGCGCCCACCGCCATAAAAAATATACCCAATAGTAATCCTTTAAAAGGCTCAATGTCGCTTTCCAATTCATGGCGATATTCGCTGTTGGCCAATACTACGCCTGCAAGAAATGCCCCCAGGGCGGGACTGAGGCCAATCCGGGTCATTAATTCTGCTATGGCAATTACTATCAATAAAGACATAGCAGTGAATATTTCGCGCATCTCAGTTTTGGCTACAATGCGAAGCAAGGGGCGGATCAAAAGTCTTCCCACAACAATTATTGCAGCGATAGAACCCAGCACTACCAGGCCCTGCAGCCAGCCCGCTTCGCCATCTACCCAGGAATTATGGCTGATTCCGGCGATGTTGCCGGAAGTGATTTTACTGAAAAGAGGGAGAATAGCGAGGATTGGAATAACAGCGACATCCTGGAATAATAAAACGGAAAAGGCACTTTGTCCTGCGGTGGTTTTCATCAATCCTTTTTCAGATAAAATTTGTAGAACGATTGCAGTAGATGACATGGAAAGTATCATTCCCAATATGAGAGCATGTTCCCAGCCAAATCCAAAAGCCATAGCCAAAGCCGCTATGCAAAAAGTGGTAAGAATTAGTTGCATCACACCTAAACCAAGAATAGATTTGCGGAGTTTCCATAATAATTCTGGCTGCAATTCGAGTCCAATTAGAAAAAGCATCAGCACTACGCCAAACTCAGCGAAATGAAGAATGCTTTCTCCTTCATTACCCACAAAACCTAATACAAACGGCCCGATCACCACGCCGGCCAGGAGATATCCAAGGACGGAGCCAAGTCCCAGTTTTTTTGCGACCGGCACAAAAATTACAGCCACTGTCAAAAATATGATGGCCTTTAAAAGAAATTGATGCTGATCCATATGTTAAATGGGTTTGCCTGTTGAAACAAGTTGGTTTAATAAAGGGACGGATGAAAATTTCGGATCGTTAAGATCGCTCTCTCGCAGCAGGATTAAAAGATCCTTATATTGATTGCCGAATTCCTTTATTCTGGCCACGCCGGATTTTTTTGTTTCGGGCACCCAGAAAGGAGGCAAATAGACCATCCGGCAAATTTCTGCTGTCCTTTCAAAAGGTAATAAAAAATCCCTGATGGTTGAATGGTGAAAACATTTTTTTTGAAAAGATTCCAGTTCCCCACCGGAAGTAATTGCATTGAAAATTATTTTCCCTTCAAGGGCATAAGTATCTTTTCCATAAGCCCAGCCATACTCAAACACCAGATCCTGCCATTGTTTTAATAAGGCCGGGCCGCTATACCAAAAAAGCGGGTGTTGCCAAATGATTGCCTGGTGTTCTGCAAGAAGATTTTTCTCTCTTTTCACATCAATTTCAAAGTCGGGATAATTTTCATAAAGATCATTTATAGTTACATCGGGCAGTTGCCTGATGTGCTCAAGTAAGGAGCGGTGCATGGATGAACGCTCAAACGCAGGATGGGCAAAAAGTACCAGGATCTTATTCATTCAATTGCTGATGATGGATTAAAATTTCTATTTTTTTAAAAAAAGATATAACGGCTTTTCCAATATTCTTCCTGAGCAGAAAGCTGATGAAATTACAATAATGTTTTGATTTTGAAATACGGATAGCGTTGCGGACAAATACATTTTCAAATTAGAAATCCCGAAAATTTGTTGGTTTACTGTTCCTTTTTTTACAGCATTGAGAAGATTTCCCTACCATGAATCCGAAGTAATGCTGCCTTTTTTTATTTGGAATCAAAATAAATAATTAACTTAGCTGCCCGTTTAAAAATCCCTATTTAAAACCATCTACTCACCTCTGGAATAACATTTTCTTTTCATTCAGATCATATATCTTTTGGATGACAGGTTTATAAATTGTGCTGAAAATATTTTCAGTCATTACTTATTATTATTCGGGAAATGAAATCATTTTTTAAGAGCCTGGAACGAAATAATCGTTGGTACGGAAACTTCTTTTGCAGAAATGGGCCTTTTTCCAGCCCTTATGAAAACCTTAATTAATCAATCAATAATTCATTAATAAAAAAATTTAAAGTATGAAAACAAAATCTAAATCGCTTGCTGCAAAGCTGATCATGCCGGGCATTATTGCGATTGCATTTATGGTAACTTTTATTTCGTGTAAAAAAACAGATTTTAAAAGTACCACTCCACCCATTGAAAGTTTTGCCACTAATGACAATGCAAATATTGTCGTTCCTGATCTTTCCAATAATTGGCAAAGGAAATCC
The DNA here is from genome assembly GCA_044463445.1 of Segetibacter koreensis. GTDB lineage: Bacteria > Bacteroidota > Bacteroidia > Chitinophagales > Chitinophagaceae > Ginsengibacter > Ginsengibacter koreensis_A. The sequence continues at coordinate 14,175 of JBIQMJ010000029.1, read as the reverse complement.
GATCCATCTGAAAAATACAATACATTTTACGGTCCCCAGGTACAAATGGGAAACGGCCATCTAAGAACATGGATCAATATTACTCACGATGGCAAACCTACCGCCATAGGAGTTGAAATGACTGATGGTGCACTTTCCAATCTTCCTCAGGATCCAACCGATTTTGCTGCTGCTACCTTTGTGCTTCCATTGCATCAAAAAGCAAAATCAGTCACTCCTTTTGATCATGCAGTTATCGACTGGAATGTACAGGGACACGAACCCCCAGGCATATATGATGTGCCGCATTTTGATTTTCATTTTTATAAAATTTCCCTGGCTACCCAGATGGCCATTCCTCCTTACAATGTAGATCCAACCGGCTTCGATGTACCATTACCTGCTGGTTATATGCCCCCGATCTATGTTCGCATTCCCGAAGGGGTTCCTCAAATGGGCGCTCATTGGTTTGACCCTACTTCCCCTGAATGGCATGGCGGAGGTTTTACCAGCACGTTTATTTACGGAACCTACAATGGTCATGTTATTTTTGATGAGCCAATGATCACCCTGGCCACTCTTCAAAGCGGCGCCACCATTCAAAAGGATTTTCCACAGCCTCAAAATTTTGATCCGGCAGGTACCTACTATCCAACGCAATATAGCATTTGGAAAGACCCAGCCAATGGCAGGCATTATGTGAGCCTGAATAATATGGTGTGGAGATAAAATCTTTGGTACAATTTAATTGGCCATTCAAAAACTTCCCGGTAGGCAAACTTATCGGGAAGTTTTTTATCAGAAGGCTGCCAACCTTAAATCAATATTTTCTCTTGATAAGTAATCACTGAAGGTTGGCAACCTTTAAATGTTGTTTGGGCATACTCTTTTATAACCCGGTTTTTGTGCTTCTTCTTTCCAACAATATCGTGTCTCTCCACACTCCATCCATCTGGCCTATTCTTTCTCTTGTTCCAATGATCCGGAAGCCACATGCTTCATGGATTTTCAGACTTGCTGTATTTTCAGGAAAGATTCCTGCCTGTAGAGTCCAGATATTATTGGCTTCACTTTCTTCTATCAATCGTTGTAAAAGTTGTTTGCCCAAACCTTTTCCTCTTGCCTCAGCGCTTATATAAACACTAACTTCTGCCACTCCCGCATAAACACATCGCCCTGAAACAGGCGTCAGTGCGGCCCAGCCTGCAATTTTTCCATTCATTGCAGCGGTGATTCTGCTATGCGTCAAATGGCTTTCATTCCATTCGTCCCATTCAGGAGCGGAGGTTTGAAAAGTAGCATTTCCTGTGCTGATTCCCTCTTCATAAATTTTCTTTACCTGCTGCCAGTCACCCGGCTGCATTTTGCCGAAGATTGTCATACTAACAAATTTGTTTGGGTTATTAAAAGGAACGGAGCCAATTTTTTCTGCCAAAACTTTTCCTGTTATTTTGAATGTTCCAGGCTTCCGAAAATGTAAATACTTTTTGACCGCACCTGTAATTGTTGATGAGATCCCTGGTAGATGCAATGATATTTTGGCAATAATCAATGCAACATTTTACTTCTGTTTTTTGATTTTTAATTGTAAACATTGTTTTAAATTTTTATGATTAAAGAATAGTTTTTACCATCTTAGTTTGCCGATTTACCTTTTCTTTCTTCTATCTTCTTTGACGCCAATGGATTAAAATATATATCGTAATATTGCGATTAACTAAATCAAAAAAAAGTCAGCAGCTACTTTCTGTAAAGCGATTAAACATTTGATCCAAAACTGCCTGTGCTGTTTTCCATTCTTTGGCATTGATGCAATAGCACACTTTCACTCCTTCGATCTCGCCAGAAATCAAACCGGCCTCTTTCAGTTCCTTTAAATGTTGTGAGACGGTGCTTTGAGAGAGTGGTAGGTATTCCACGATCTCTCCACATTGGCAGGACGTTTTCGTTGCCAGGATGTTTAAGATAGCCACTCTCGCCGGGTGTGACAAGGCCTTCGCATATTTGGCCACCTGGTTTTCTTTCGCGCTGAACTCGTATGATTTAGTTGCTCCCATAATATTAATCGCAATATTACGATGAATATTTATTATGGCAAAATTTTTTTTTGAAATCCATTGACAAACCTTAAAAAGTAATTCAGGCTGAGCAAAAGTTTCGACCCCCCATGAATAACAAGTTGATTAAGTCTGAATGTACCTTTTCTTTGTATATAAAGTCATTCGGTTTTACCAAAATACAAAGCAGATAAACGCTATTCTTACTAAATTTGCAAGAATGAAACGTGTCGTAGTTGGTTTATCGGGAGGCGTGGACTCCAGCGTGGCGGCCTACCTGCTACAGGAACAGGGCTATGAAGTGATTGGAATGTTTATGCGCAACTGGCATAATGAGGATGTTACGCTCTCCAATGATTGTCCCTGGATTGATGATTCCAATGATGCTTTATCTGTGGCCCAGCACCTGGGAATTCCCTATTATGCCATAGACCTGAGCAAAGAATATAAGGAGCGGATCGTGGATTATATGTTTTTCGAATACCAAAGAGGAAGAACGCCTAACCCGGATGTACTTTGCAACCGTGAAATTAAGTTTGACGTTTTTCTGAAAGCCGCCATGCAACTGGATGCCGATTTTGTGGCCACCGGCCATTATTGCCGTAAAACCACAGATGAAAATGGCCGTCATCACCTGCTGGCGGGAAGAGATCCGAATAAAGACCAGTCTTATTTCTTGTGCCAGTTGAACCAGGAACAGCTTGCCAAAGCACTTTTTCCAATTGGCTACCTGCTGAAATCTGAAGTAAGGGAGATTGCACACAAAGCCGGTTTGGCCACTGCAGAAAAAAAAGATTCGCAGGGCCTTTGTTTTATCGGCAAGGTGGACCTGCCCACCTTCTTACAGCAACAGCTTGAACCGGTGCAGGGCGATGTGATTGAAATAGATGCAGCCCTGGAAAAATTACAAGTATATCACCATCTTCCGGCCACTATTGAACATGTAGAACAATTGGCCACTCCGTTTACCTTTCAAAGAGAAGAAGGAATCAAGGTAGGGGAACACCAGGGAGCGCAATATTACACCATCGGGCAGCGAAAGGGAGTTCATATCGGTGGCCGCCCCAATCCTTCTTTTGTATTGCAAACCGATACCGAACAAAATATTATTTTCTCGGGTCAGTCCGGCAACCATCCCGGGCTCAACCGGAGGGCATTAAAAATCCAGAATGAGGACATACATTATCTAAACCCGGATGAAGAATTACCAATAGGTACCACGGCTGAACGTAAAGTCCGGATACGTTACAGGCAGCCATTACAAAAAGCTACTTTAGTCAGAAAACCAGACGCCCTCTACATTTTGTTTGATGAACTCCAAAGAGGGATTGCACCGGGCCAGTTTGCTGCCTGGTACAGGGGAGAGGAATTGATTGGTTCGGGTGTCATTTCGTAGCGGAATGGTTGAAGCAGTTGGAGATGCAGGATTGTTTTTAAAACCTGTGAGGTTTGATATAGATTTTTACATTTTAGCAATCGCGATGCGGCATGATACTATTATTTTTAAATCCTCTGACAATAAAAAAGGCTATAATGAATTTCTGCCTTTGTCAAAAAAACAATTTTTTGTAAATGAAAACTCTACATTTTCGACACGTTTTAAAATACCTCTTATTTCTTTGTTTACTGTGTTTTATCTCCTGCAAATCAACCCAGGTTTTTAAATCCTCGGTAGCTACCGAAAAGAACTATCACATCAGCAGTTACGATGACACTACTTTAACGCCTGATAACAGCGCGATATTGATGCCTTACAACCGGTTTATTGATCCTGCGGGAAGGGTGATTCATTTTGGAAGTCCCGGACTTGAAAACCACAGCCTGGATTGTGCGTTATTGCCCGACGGCAAAGTGCTGGCGGTGGAAGACAGGTATGGCGTGGCTTTTATTGATGTAAAAGAGAATAAACTTTTATTTCATCTGGATTACAATGGCTCTTACAACAAATTAATGAGTACTTATTCCGGTATAAAAGTTTTTGAAGGCAATGGTATCATACATGTTTTCTGGGGCGCGGCGGATCCTTCTGCCAAATCCTCTTTTATTCTCGAAGCAATCTGGGATGGAAAGAAAGCGGATATTCATCGTTCAATTTCGTTTGATGCGGTAAAACCCGTGCCAATGGCTTTGCCCAATGATATTGCCATCAATACCGAGGACGGTGAAAAATATTTGTATGTGGTGTTAAACGGCAACAGCCAACTCGTAAAACTCAGGCTGAATGACGAAAAAATAATCTGGACCTCCAACACCGGGATGGCGCCTTTTGGCATCGCACTCGCTTCTCAAAAAGCGTATGTCACCAATTGGGCAGGCCCTGTCCCGACTGATACTTCAAGAGAAACTGCCGGCATTCCGTATGGCCAGGTTTATATTGACCCAAAGACCGGCGCTACTTCTTCAGGCACCGTAAGTGTGATTGATCTAAAAACCGGGAAGGTGGAAAAGGAAATAGAAGTGGGCCTTCATCCAAATGCAATCATTTCCGGAAAAGATGGACAATTTGTGTATGTGGCAAATGGAAACAGCGATGCAGTCTCCATCATCAATACAACCAGCGATCACGTGGTAGATTCGGTTTCTGTTAGTCTTACCAATCATACATCCGGCATCCAACATCTGACATCCCTCATTGGTGATTCGCCCAATGGCCTTGCCATAGACAACGCGGGTAAAACCTTGTACGTTTCAAGCGGGATGGATAACGCAATTGCCGTAATCAGTTTGGGCGAAAGATCTTCCGCAACAGGCCAGGGAAATTCAACCCTCCTCGGGTTTATTCCAACAGAAGCCTATCCTGCCGGTTTGGTAGTAACTAAAAACAATCTTTATGTTTCCAATTTGGAGGGCGAAGGCGCCAGGATTGCCATTGAAAATAAATACAACAGCCATCACCAGGAAGCCTCCATCTCCATAATTCCTTTACCCGGTCAGGCTCTTTTAAAATCTTATACCAAAAGGGTAGAAGCGGCTAATTTAATATTCCGGTCAAAAATTTCAAACCTGTTGCCGAGGGAAGGCATTGCTCCAAAGCCGGTTCCACAAAGGATTGGCGAGCCTTCGGTTTTTAAACACGTTGTTTATATCATCAAGGAAAACAGGACTTACGACCAGGTTTTGGGTGATATGAAAGAAGGCAATGGCGCAGATTCTCTGTGTGTTTTTGGGAAAAATGTTACGCCCAACCAGCATAAGATTGCAAAAGAATTTTTGCTTTTAGATAATTATTATGCTTCCGGCAAAGCTTCAGCCGAAGGGCATTCCTGGACGGATGCCGCGATTGTTACCGATTATGTTGAAAAAAATGTACGCGCCTGGTTTCGCAGTTATCCGCATGTTTTGGCGGATGCGCTGGTTTACAGTAAAAAAGGTTTTATTTGGAATAATGCTTTGGATCATGGAAAAACAGTAAGGATTTATGGAGAAGCCTGTTCTCCGGTATATGACCGTAGTTTGAATTGGACAAAAGTGTATCAATCTTATCTTGATGGAAAGAAAGTAGATTTTACCAACACCAGCACCATCTCCCGGGTTCGCCCGATAATGGCGCCGGATTATCCTTGTTATGACAGCCACAAGTTTCCGGATCAAATGCGCGCAGATGCATTTATAAAAGAATTAAAGGATTTTGAAAAAATGCCTGGCGATCAATTACCCAATCTGATGATCCTGGCGCTACCTCTCGATCATACTTCAGGAATGGCCGAAGGGTTTCCCACACCCCGTGCAATGGTAGCCGACAATGACCTGGCCCTTGGAAGAATTATCGAAGCGCTTACCAAAAGCCGTTTTTGGGATTCGACAGTAGTGTTTGTTACCGAAGACGATTCACAGGCTGGATGGGATCATGTTTCGGCGTACCGGACGACAGGTTTTGTATTAAGCCCTTATTCTGTTTTGCAGAAAACCGTTCATACCAATTACAACCAAACCTGCATGGTTCGTACGATTGAGCAGATTTTAGGATTGCCTCCAATGAATGTGATGGATGCCACAGCCTTGCCCATGTTCGATTGTTTTAATGACACTTTGGTGAAAAGAACCTATGCATTTGAAAAAAATAATATCCCCTTAAATGAGATGAACCAAAACGCGGCTTCATTGTCAGGCAAAGCGAAAAAATTCGCTATGCAATCTGCATTACCCCAGTTTGATCATATTGATGGTGGTAATGATGATCTGCTGAACAAGATACTTTGGTTTGCTTCAAAAGGAAATACCCCTTACCCCGAAAAACTGACTTTGCCTAAGAAAGATCAGAAGGATGATGATTAGGTGAGGTGTGATTCAGGATGCAGGAATGTTGGATGTCGGTGTCCGGGTTGTCAATTTTCATATAAAGTAAACTAATCTGTTGATCGGCAGAAGGCAAATATTGCTGATTTTACAGATAGTTCAGCTTCCTGATCCTTACAGGAGCAATCAAAAAAAAGTGATGATATATTCCTTCCTAATAAATTTGTTGCTTTACTGGAGCCGCTAAAAAGTTAGTCTTTAAAGCCCGCAACAGTTAATAAAAATACAGACTCTTCCAGTGCCACTATTTTGTGAGGCAATTTCCGATGAAGCGTGATCATTTCACCCTTTTTTAAATGGAAGATTTTGCCTTCCGAATCGAAATTAATTTCACCATTAAGCAAGTGCACATTGATCACTCCGTTGGCAGTATGTTCTTCCAGAACCGCCCCTTTATGAAGGGCAACTAATACAATCCGCATTACTTCTGTCTTGTAAACCGTCATTGCATTTCGATCGCTGTTTTCCCACGCTGGTTCGTTTTTTATTTGCCTCATAAATTCGGGTATGTTAATGGGTACTACCGGCGCATCCATTACGCGGCCTCCTTCAGGCCTAAGTTCTGTAGATTCATTGCGTTTTACTTCCATAAATATCAAATTATTGGGTTAAATATTAATTTTTGAATGAATTACTGATCTTTTAAATTTGAATGAATTACTGATCTTTTAAAGATAACGCACTTCCCTTATGCACAGCAATATGATCTGTTTTATCACTTTGGATTTCATATTGAGGATCCTCTTTGTTTGCATGGTGGGTATATCCTTTATAGTCAAAATCAGAAGTATGAATTTTAATAATTTTTCCTGAAACATACCCTGCTTCTGAATTCCACTTTACATGGTCTCCTTTTTTGAATTTGTGTCCCATTTTTTTATTTTAATCTCCACAAAAATTGCTCCTGAATACCGAAAAAAAATTAAATAAGAAAAATATGGAAAGCAAAATCCACTTAGATACAGGTAATTTTCTTCATAACTTTCTTTCTTGTTACTTTTGTTAAAATTATATTTTTAACGGCATACACTTTGAGGCAAAGGCCGGTAACAAACATTAAACTAAAAAAGAACAATGGAATCAATTGAGCTAAGAGGTATTAATACAGTCCGCGTACTGGCAGCAGATGCAGTGCAGAAAGCAAATTCAGGGCATCCCGGAACACCAATGGGGCTGGCCCCAATAGGTGATGTGTTATGGACCAAAGTGATGAATTATAATCCGGACGATCCGCTTTGGCCCAATCGTGACCGGTTTATTTTATCAGCAGGGCATGCCTGTATGCTGCAATATTGTTTTTTGTATTTAACAGGATATGACGTAACCCTTGATGACCTTAAAAATTTCAGGCAGTTGCATAGCAAAACTGCCGGCCATCCGGAATATGGATTGTTACCAGGGATAGAAGTAACTACTGGCCCACTGGGGCAAGGATTTGCCAATGGGGTGGGGATGGCAATCGCTCAGCAATATCTTGCCTCACGCTACAACAAACCGGGGTTTGATTTATTTGATTATAAAATTTATGCCATCTGTAGTGACGGTGATATTATGGAAGGTGTCAGCGCAGAAGCTGCATCATTAGCCGGCCATCTCAAGCTCGGAAATCTTATTTATTTATACGATGACAATAAAATAACCATTGAAGGCGACACTTCGCTTGCTTTTAATGAAGATGTAACGGAGCGTTTCCAGGCGTATGGCTGGCATGTTCAATCGGTAACCGATGGAAACGATACAGAGGCTATTCACACTGCAATTCTCAATGCGCAAAATGAAACCAAACGCCCTTCGTTAATAAAAGTACGCACCCACATTGGTTTTGGAAGTCCCAATAAAGTAGATACGGCTGCGGCTCATGGATCTCCTCTTGGTAAAGATGAAGTGCGGCTGGTAAAAGAAAATTTAGGTTTCGATCCGGATAAAAGTTTTATAGTTTCTGATGAAGTACTTGATTACTACAGAAAAAAAGGAAGCAGCGGTGTAAAAAAAGAACAAGACTGGAAAAATTTATATACTAAATACAAAGGAAAATATGCCGATGAAGCAGCGGAATTTGAATTGTTAAGTGAAGGAAATTTGCCCGAAGGCTGGAAAGATAATCTACCGGTTTTCAAGCCTGATTCCAAGGGGCTTGCCACCAGGAAGGCATCTGGAAAAACTCTAAATGCTATAGCTGAAAAATTACCCTTGCTGATAGGAGGTTCCGCTGATCTGTCCCCTTCAACCGATACAGAGTTAAACGATTATGAATCATTCACCGATGAAAATCACAGTGGAAGGAATTTTCATTTCGGAATTCGTGAACATGCAATGGGAGCAGTTTTGAACGGTATGGCTCTTACCAAAGGGATCATTCCTTATGGCGCCACTTTTCTTATTTTTTCTGATTACATGAGGCCGCCGGTAAGACTGGCAGCAATTATGAAAATCAAACCCGTGTTTATTTATACCCACGATAGCATTGGTTTGGGCGAAGACGGAACTACTCACCAGCCGGTAGAGCAATTGATTGGTTTGCGTTCTGTTCCGGATCTTACCGTTATCAGGCCTGCGGATCCCAATGAAACTGCCCAGGCATGGCGAACTACCATTGAACATAAGGGTGGCCCTGTAGCACTTATTTTAACCAGGCAAAATGTTCCCATCATTGACCAGGATAAATATGCAAAAGCGGACAATGTGGACAAAGGCGCTTATATTTTATCCGATTGTGAAGGAGAGCCACAGGTTATCCTGATGGCAAGCGGCAGCGAGGTTCATCTGATTTTGGAAGCCCAGGAAAAATTGAAAGGAGAATCTATAAAGGCCCGGGTAGTGAGTTTTCCAAGTTGGGAATTATTTGATGCTCAAAGCGCTGATTATAAAGAAAGAGTGCTACCCAAAAAAGTACGTAACCGTTTGGCAGTGGAAGCCGGATCACCTATTGGCTGGTGCAAGTATGTAACTGATGATGGAGAGGTTTTGGGCATTAGCAAATTTGGAGAATCAGCTCCGGGAGAAGAAATTATGGCTGAATACGGGTTTACGGTAGAAAATGTAATTACAAAAGCAAAATCACTATTGCAATAATTCATCTGGAAATCTAAATTTAGAAAAATGAAAAAAATATTAATTGCACTGGATTATAATCCTACTGCGGAAAGGATTGCTAAAACAGGCTATGAAATGGCGAAATCGATGAATGCAGAAGTTACCTTGCTCCATGTGATAGCCGATTATACTTATTATTCTTCACTGGATTATTCACCAATAATGGGCTTCGACCAGTTTAGTAACCTGGGGGCAGTACAAATGGATTCTGTGACCGAATTGGAAAATGCTGCTAGGGAATATCTTGAAAAAACAAAAACCTTTTTAGGAGATCCTTCTATAAAAACCCTTGTCAAAGATGGCGATTCCGGCGATGCTATTATTGATGCTGCAAAGAACCTGGGCGTGGATATAATCGTGTTGGGAAGCCACAGCCGGAGAGGCCTGGATAAAATACTGATGGGAAGTGTGGCAGAAAAGGTTTTGAGACGTAGCAAAATCCCGTTGTTTATTATTCCTGTGAGCGAAAAAGATGAAAATTAATTTTTAAAAAAGAAAAATAAAATGGAAGATTACCCAAATGAAGAACACACAGTCAAAATTTTAAAGGTTGAAAACGTTACTCATAATGTGAAAAGATTTACTCTCAGTAAGCCTGAAAATTATCGGTTTACTCCGGGACAAGCTACCGATATTACCATTGATTTACCCGAATGGAAAAAAGAAAGAAGGCCGTTCACATTTACCGCCTTGAATGATTGGGATACACTTGAATTTACTATCAAGATTTATGATGACCATAACGGCGTTACCAATGAACTGGGCAAATTAAAACCAGGCGACCAGTTAATCATTCATGATGTCTTTGGTGCTATTCATTATAAAGGAGAAGGAGTTTTTATTGCAGGCGGGGCCGGCGTTACGCCATTTATTGCTATTCTTAGGAGTTTGTATAAGAAAGATAAAATAGGCAATAATAAACTTATTTTTTCCAACAATACAAAGGCAGATATCATCCTGAAAGATGAATTTGAACGGATGTTGGGTAAGAATTTTATCAACACGCTTACCAAAGAAAAAACGGATGAGTATGACAATGAGAAAATAGACCAAAATTATCTTGGTAAAAAGGTAAATAATTTCAATCAATATTTTTATATCTGTGGGCCTGATGCAATGGTGGAAGACATTCACAAAGACCTGTTGGCCCTTGGCGTGAAAGAAGATAAAATAGTGATTGAAGAATTTTAAAATAAAAAAACACAATAAAAGTTGGTTTACTGTGTAACTGATAAAAAGATTAAATACGAATATTCTAATTGAATTAAAACAAATTAACCATGGCAAAAGATCCCTATCAAATAAAAAAGATTTTAACAACCAAAGACGGAAACTTCACCTATTATAGCCTCGCTGAATTAGAAAACCAGGGCCACAAAATCAGTAAATTGCCTTTTTCTATCCGCATACTTTTAGAAAATGTTTTGCGCAATTATGACGACTTTTCGGTAACAAAAGAAAATATAGAAACCTTATTGAACTGGAAGCCTAAGGCATCAGATAAAGACATTCCTTTCAAGCCTGCCCGTGTTTTGATGCAGGATTTTACCGGTGTTCCGGCAGTGGTGGATATTGCTTCCCTCCGTGCCGAAGCTGCCAGAAAAGGAAAAAATCCCGAGGAAATCAATCCTTTAATTCCGGTTGACCTGGTAATCGACCATTCAGTGCAGGTAGATTATTTTGGAACGGAATATTCTTATCAGCGAAATATGGATGAAGAGTACAAACGCAACCAGGAGCGGTATTCATTTTTAAAATGGGCTCAGAAATCATTCAATAATTTTAGCGTTGTCCCGCCCGGGATGGGAATTTGCCACCAGGTGAACCTGGAATATTTTTCAAAAGGAGTGATAGAAAGAAACGGCGAAGTTTTTCCGGATACTTTAGTCGGTACCGACAGCCATACACCAATGGTGAACGGTATTGGTGTAGTGGCCTGGGGTGTGGGTGGAATTGAAGCAGAAGCGGCAATTTTAGGCCAGCCGCTTTATTTTATTATGCCGGAGGTAATCGGTTTGGAACTTAAGGGAAAACTTCCCTTGGGATCTACCGCCACTGATTTAGTTCTGAATATCGCAGAAGCATTAAGAAAATATGGAGTGGTAGGAAAATTTGTAGAAGTATTTGGAGATGGCCTTGACAATCTTTCAGTTCCTGACAGGGCTACGATAGGAAATATGTCGCCTGAATTTGGATGTACCATTACTTATTTCCCTATTGACCATAAGACGATTGAATACATGGAAAAAAGTAATCGCTCTGCTGCGCAACTTAAATTAGTAGAAGATTATTGTAAAGCCAATATGCTATGGCGCACCGGTAAAGAAAAAATTACTTATACCAATACGATCAAGCTCGATCTTTCCTCCATTGAGCCATCTGTTGCCGGGCCAAAGCGGCCACAGGATAAGATTCTTTTGAAGAATTTTAAGAAGAAATTCATTGATTTGATGGATCAGAATTATGGAAGAAAATACACTGTTCCCGATAAACAAATGTCCCGCTGGTTTGCAGAAGGTGGCGGACAACCTATTGATCCGGTTAATCCGGGCACTGCCGAAGCAGATGTAAAAGAGGAAGTAGAAAATGGAACCAAAAAAGTTTGGGTAACATTAGGGCATGAAAGATTTGAGCTTTCCGACGGTTCGGTGGCTATCGCAGCGATCACTTCCTGTACCAACACTTCCAATCCTTTTGTAATGATAGGAGCTGGTTTGGTGGCCCGGAAGGCGCGTGAACATGGGCTTAATAAAAAGCCGTGGGTAAAAACTTCCCTCGCTCCCGGTTCTAAAGTGGTTACAGATTATCTTAAAAAAGCCGATCTGCTCACCGACCTGGAATCACTGGATTTTCACCTTGTCGGCTATGGCTGTACCTCATGTATTGGTAATTCCGGCCCGCTGCCTCCTTACATGGCTACGTCCGTAGATGAACATGAACTGGTAGTAGCTTCCGTACTTTCAGGAAACAGAAATTTTGAAGCCAGGATCCATCCGCAGGTTAAAATGAATTTTTTAATGTCGCCCATGCTGGTGGTAGCCTATGCCATTGCCGGGCGTGTGGACATTGATTTAACTACCGAACCGATAAGTTATGATTCAAACCTGCAGCCGGTTTATTTGAAAGACATCTGGCCTTCAGACGATGAAATAAATGATATTATGGCCAGGGTGCTTTCTCCGAAAGATTTTTCAAAAAACTATGGCGAAATCTTTGAAGGAAATGAAATCTGGAGAAACCTGAAAGTACCTGAAGAGAAATTATATGTGTGGGATAAAGATTCTACCTATGTTAAAGAAGTCCCTTTCTTTTATAATCTTCCTGAAAAGGCGGAAGAAACCAGGAATATCTTAAACGCAAGAGCCTTATTGGTTTTGGGCGACAGTATCACTACTGATCATATCTCACCCGCCGGACAGTTTAACGAGAAATCTTCTGCTGGCCAATACCTCATTAGTCGTGGAGTTAAAAGAGAAAATTTCAATTCCTATGGATCGCGCCGGGGAAATGATGAAGTAATGGTACGGGGTACTTTTGCCAATGTTCGTATCAAAAATAAATTGGCACTGAAAGAAGGTGGCTATACTACCTACCTGCCCTCAGGCAATGAAATGTCAGTTTATGACGCCTCAGTTAAGTATAAAGAAAACAAAATTCCTTTGATAATTCTGGCCGGAAAAGAGTATGGGAGCGGGTCTTCAAGGGACTGGGCAGCAAAAGGAACTTTTTTGCTGGGAGTAAAAGCAGTAATTGCTGAAAGTTATGAACGTATTCACAGGAGTAATTTAGTAGGATTGGGTGTGTTGCCTCTCGAATTTAAACAAGGGGAAAGCGCCTCTGGCCTTGGTCTCACCGGGAAGGAAATTTTCACTATAACAGGAATTGCCGGACCAATAAAACCTTTACAGGAAATGCAGGTAATTGCTAAAAAAGAAGATGATACAGAAGTATCGTTCAATGCTGTCGCCAGGCTTGATTCTGCCATTGAAATAGAATATTACCGCCACGGAGGAATTCTTCAATATGTGCTGAGGCAATTTTTAGAAAAAGCTGACAAAGAATAAGAAATTAGCAAATTTGTTGATTTACTAGCCGGGGTATAAATTTCAGAATGAAATTTATACCCCGGCTTTATTTCTTTGTGCGCTTTACCAGGTCGTCAATGGCTGATTCAATAGAAGGGAATAAAAAGGTGAAACCGGTGGCTTTGATTTTTTTGTTACTGACGGTAGCGCTTTTTAATAATTCAATACTTCGCTTCCCGAATGCCAGCTTTAATCCAAAAGCAGGCACATAAATCGGAATGAAAAATTTGTTACGTATTTTTTGGCCCAGCATCATAATCAGATCTTTTTGACTAACTGGCTCCGGAGCTACTGCATTGTAATTGCCATTCAGATAATTATTTTCGATACTCTCGCAATACATGCGGCAAAGGTCATCGATGTGAATCCAACTGACCATTTGTTTGCCATTTCCTAAAATGGGCACAATTCCAAATTTAAGCGGAGCTTTATAACTCGCAAAAGCGCCCCCTTCATTGGTTAATACAATTCCGGTTCTCAGCCTTACCAGCCGGATACCCAGCGCCGTAACCGGAGAGCAGGCAGTTTCCCATGATAAACAGGTTTTTCCCAAAAAATCATTTGATGGGAGGTCAGTTTCTATAAAACCTTCTCTTCTTATCAAAGGCTTTTCATCGCTGCCATACCATCCTATAGCCGATGCCGAAACGAATGTTTTTACATTA
>JBIQMJ010000028.1:0-20569 GCA_044463445.1 Segetibacter koreensis | reverse complement strand
AATAATTTCGAATCATTTAATATACATCGATTATGATTTTTATAAGTGAAAAGGCAAAAGAAAGGGTGATGGAGTTGATGGAAGAAAAAAGTTTTTCGCCTGAAGAATATTTTTTACGGGTAAGTGTTCAAAGTGGAGGATGCTCAGGGCTGAGCTATAAAATGGAATTTGAAAATGAGCTGAAACCTAAAGACCAGGAGTTTGAAGACAAAGGAATAAAATTAGTTACAGATCTAAAAAGCTTTTTGTACCTGGTGAATACTACGCTTGAATTCAGCGATGGCCTGAATGGTAAGGGATTTTATTTTAATAATCCCAATGCAAGCCGCAGTTGCGCCTGCGGTGAAAGTTTTAGCGTCTGATCTCTTTATCTCAGAACATTCTTTTTGAAATAAATTTGTCTACAAAATAAAAAGTCCCCTTTTAATGAGGACTTTTCAGTTCGTTTCGGCAAAAGCAGTTCGTTTTGATACCAATATTTTTAAATCCAAAATATTGGGAATCATTGCTTTTCAATTAATAAATACATTAAACTAAATGGAAATTTTGATTGAAAACAATATAAAAATAATCAAGCAATACATTACCAGTAAACAAAGACACCTGGACATTTAAAAACGCTGCTTTATTAACTTAATTTTTTAAATTTTTTTTTTGCATAGTATAAGTTCATTTTTAAATCCTTTCTGTATATGTATTTTGTACAGAATGTATTAATTATTTTTCTTCGCTTAAATTGCAGTTTTATTAGTAATGATAGCAATTGCCAAAAAAGAATTCTTCCAGTTTTTCAGTAGCCTTACGGGATATATAACGATCATCCTGTTTTTATTGGTGAATGCCTTATATCTTTTTGTATTAAAGGATAGTAATATTTTTGATTTTGGTTATGCCACTTTAAATTCTTTCTTTGAACTGGCCCCCTGGATATTCATATTTTTAATTCCGGCGCTCGGTATGAGAAGTTTTGCAGATGAATTTAAATCAGGGACTTTCGAAACTTTAAAAACCAGCCCACTTACCAAGTGGCAAATAGTTTTAGGAAAATATGCAGCCATTATCGCAGTCATAGTTATCGCCTTAGTTCCAACAATCCTTTATGTGATCACAATTCATTCCCTTTCCTCAACAGGTGACATTGATAGTGGCGCTATTACCGGATCTTACATAGGTTTATTTTTTCTTGCTTCTGTTTTTGCCGCAATTACAACATGGTGTTCCAGTCTTACTTCCAATGCAGTGATCGCCTTTCTGTTCAGTTCGTTTGCCTGTATAGTTTTATATTTTGGTTTTAGCGCGATCAGTAAATTACCAGTGTTTACGGGCAACGCAGATTATTATATTGAAATGTTAGGAATTAATTTCCATTACCAAAGTATCAGTCGTGGTGTGCTTGATACCCGGGATATAATTTATTTCTTTAGTGTAATATTTATTTTCCTTTTTGCCACGCAAAAAAATCTAATTAAAAAATAAGATCAATTGAGAATGAATTCTTCTGCAAATAAAAAATGGGGCTGGCTTTTCATTTTCGTTGCAATGATATTGATCAATTACCTGGCTTCCATTTTTCATAAACGTATTGATCTGACCAACGGGAAACGCTTTACCATTTCTAACCCGGTAAAAAAAATGTTGGGAACCATCCATCAGAAAATGGAGGTTTATATTTTCCTGAGAGGCGATATTCCGGCAGGATTTAAAAAGCTATCTGTTTCAGCCCAGGAGCTTCTGCAGGAATTTCAGGAATATTCTAATGGGAACATTCATTATAAGGTTATTTCTGCGGATGAAAAAATTCCTGGAACCAATAAATCTTATGCGGACACACTTTCTTCGCTGGGGCTTGTTCCCATTAATCTGAAAGTGCAATTGAAAGAAGGCGAACAATCACAGTATATTTATCCGGCTGCCATCATTAATTTCCAGGACCAATTTCAACCGGTAAATTTATATTCAGGTTCCAATAATTTCATTACTCCTCCGGAACTCAATACTGCTGAGGCCTTGCTGGAATTTGATTTCGCCAGCGGGATAGAAAAAGTAGTAAATCCTCAAAAAACAATGGTAGCTTATGCAGTAGGAAACGGCGAACCTACCGGGCCTAATACTTATGACCTGGTGGAAAATGTTTTGAAAAAAAATTATCATCTTTTTATGATGGATATCTCAAAGGAGCCTGTTATTCCTGATACTTTTAAATTGTTGATGATCGTAAAACCTTCGCTCACTTTTTCAGAAGAGGAGAAATTAAAAATTGATCAGTACGTAATGCGTGGAGGAAAACTGTTGTGTTTTATTGACCGGCTGAATGCAGAAGTGGACAGTCTTCAATTGAAAAACCAGGTGATTGCCTACGATAGAAATTTAGATCTTCAGGATATTTTTTTTAAATATGGGGTGCGTATTAACCCTGATCTTTTAATGGATCTGCAATGCGATTTTTTACCTTTTAGCGTAAATGGTAAAGATCAGTTTGAATTTTTACATTGGAATTATTTTCCACTTTTTGAGTCTCCTCAAAATAGTGTGATCAATAAAAACCTGGGACTGGTGGAGGGAAAATTTGTGAATACAATTGATACAGTAAGTGCGCCCGGAATCAAAAAAACTGTTTTATTAAGCTCTTCTTCCAATTCAAGAATTATCGAAACTCCTGCATTGATAAGCGGGGCTGAAAACAGAAATGCACCTGAAGATGAGGCTTTTAATAAAAAAGGCTTGATTGCCGGTGTATTACTCGAAGGAAAGTTTTCTTCGTTATTTAAAAACCGGATCAGCCGCCAGCAAATGGATTCACTTGAATTGTATGGCACTCCGTTTCGAAGTGAAAATATTGAAAATAATAAAATGATCATTGTTGCAGATGGGGATATAGTTTTAAACGGAGTGTATAAGGAACAACTTTTGCCAATGGGAGTGAATCCTTATACGGTCGGAACTCAATATGAATATCAGTTTGCCAACCGCCAGTTTGTAAATAATTGTATCGAATATCTGGTCAATAATTCAGGATTGACTGAAGCCAAGTCCAAAGATTATAAATTGCGATTGCTCGATCCCAAGAAGACTGCAGATGAAAGAGGTTTTTGGGAATTAATAAATCTTCTTGTGCCGGTGGTTCTCATCCTTCTTTTTGGATTGATTTACCAGGCTGTAAGAAAAAGGAAATATGCACGAAAACTTAAAGATTGATTTGTCATTTTACAGTAAACGGATAAATAAGCCTAATTTTTATTTGAATAAATTGCTATTGGTAGTAAAACAAGAATTGTAAATAAATGTTGCTTTACTGTTAACTATTATTTCAAAATAGCTATAAATTCCCCTAACGGATTTACATTAATTATTTTTGATGAAAAAAATAGTAAAGAATGACAGCAACGGAATGGAGTTACCTGGTTTTTTTTATTGTATTGGTGCTTGCTGTAATCTTTGATCTGGGGATATTAAGCAAAAAAGGGAAATCTGTTTCAATAAAACAAGCTTTCTTCCAAACTCTCTTCTGGGTTACTTTGGGGATTTCTTTTTTTGTATTTGTCTGGTTTGAAGATGGCCAAAATGCCAGCCTTGAATATTTAAGCGCCTACCTGATGGAATGGGGATTGAGCATTGATAATATTTTTGTTTTCATACTTATTTTTGCCTACTTCAATATACCTTCGAAACATATTAATCGTGTTTTACTTTTAGGTATTTTGATGGCCATTGTGTTGCGTGTGGTATTTATTACTATTGGCATTTCGCTGGTAACCCGTTTCCATTGGATACTTTATATTTTTGGTGCCATATTGGTTTATACAGGGATTAAAATGTTTGTGGTGGATTCTGAAGCAGAATTTGATCCAAAAGAAAATACAGTGTATAAAATTTTAAAAAGAATATTGCCTCTTTCACATGATCACACAAGCGGAAATTTTACTCAAAAAATAAATGGTAAAAAACATTACACCCTCCTGTTTGTAGTGATGATCATGCTTGCGGCTACGGATATAGTTTTTGCATTTGATTCTATCCCAGCCGTATTTGCAATCACTCAAAATAAAATGGTGATCTATACTTCCAATATTTTTGCAGTTTTGGGATTGCGTTCTTTGTTCTTTTTATTGAAGAATTCGTTTGATAAATTTAAATATTTAAAAGAAGGAATTGCAGTCATCCTGATTTTTATCGGGTTAAAAATGCTGATCGAATATTTTGGAATTGAATTACATATTGTTATTTCACTTTTGGTAATTGTACTCTGCCTCGGTGGGGCAGTTTTATTTTCAATTTATAAAACCAAACAAATAAATTGATTGCCACTATCCATTATACAACCGGGGAAATAGTAAAAATCTGCAAGGGAAGATGGAGGAATAAAAATGAATTATTTACTTCGCTCTCTTATCTATCCTTAGATTCCCGTAAAATTTCCTATCCCCGCGAAACCATTTTTTTTGCTGTAAAAAGTAAGCTTCGGGATGCGAATTTATATTTAGAAAATGTTTACCAAAAAGGTGTTCGCAACTTCGTTACCAGCGATGAAACGATTGATCCTTCCCGGTTTCCCGATACCAATATTATTTTAGTACAAAATACCATTGAGGCTTTACAAATTTTAGCTGCTCATCATCGCAGCCAATTTTCAAAAAAGCAATTAGACGTAATAGGAATTACAGGAAGCAACGGAAAAACAATAGTGAAAGAATGGTTGAATCAGCTTCTTGAAAAAGATTTTTCTATTGTTAGAAGTCCTAAAAGTTTTAATTCGCAGATTGGTGTTCCGCTCAGTGTTTTGAATATTACACCGCAAAACGACCTGGCCATTTTTGAAGCCGGTATTTCCCAACCGGGAGAAATGAAAAATCTAGAAAAAATAATTCAGCCGCGGATAGGAATTTTCACCAACATTGGAAATGCCCATGACGAAGGGTTTAAAAATATCCAGCAAAAGATCCGGGAAAAATTGCTGCTTTTTAAGCGCGCTGAATTTCTTATTTTCCCTTCCGATGATGAGAAAATCCTGAAGGAAATAAACCGGTTCCGGCAAAAAAATAATGGCCTGCAATTATTTTCCTGGGGCAAAAATGCCAACAATACTTTACAAATAAGACAAATAATAAAATCAAACGGGTTCTCGCAGATAGAAGCAGTTTACCAGGGAAAAAAAGTTCACATTAAAATTCCTTTTACTGATGAAGCGTCCATTCAAAATACGATCCATTGCTGGTGTGTAGTATTCATTTTACGAAAAAATAACAGGCGGATCCTGGAGAATTTTAATTCACTTTTTCCAATAGAAATGCGCCTGGAACTGAAAGCCGGAATTAATCGCTGTGATTTGATAAATGATAGTTATAGTAATGATCTTTATTCACTTGGAATAGCCCTTGATTTTTTAAGTCAGCAAAAGCAACATCCGGGCCGCACGGTCATTCTCTCTGATATAATCCAATCGGGAATGGAACCCGAAAAATTGTATAAACAAGTTGCCTCTTTAATGCAACAGAAAAATGTAGATAAATTTTTTGGAATCGGCCCCGATATTTCATTGCAACAAAAGGTTTTTTCAAATCTAAAAAACAAATATTTTTTTGAAAGCACTGGTGATTTTTTGAAAAATATTTTTCTCTCTTCATTTCATGACGAGACCATTTTAATTAAGGGAGCACGCCGGTTCGAATTTGAAAAAATAAGCCGCCTTCTTGAACAGAAAGTACATCAAACAGTGCTTTCCATCAACATGAGCTCAATTGCTCTCAACCTGAAACAATATAAAGCCAGGCTAAAGCCGTCCACTAAGATAATGGTGATGGTGAAAGCTTTTGGCTATGGAAGCGGTAGTTATGAAATAGCTTCAGTATTGGAATATAATAAAGTAGATTACCTCGCAGTAGCTTACCCAGATGAGGGAATTGAATTAAGAAATGCCGGTATCACTTTGCCGGTAATGGTGATGAATACTGATAAAAGCACTTTTGGTTCTCTGGTTAATTATAACCTGGAGCCTGAAATTTTTTCATTTGGTTTATTGAAAGATTTTACAGAGTTTTTAAAAAAATCTGATATAGAGGATTATCCTGTTCATTTAAAAATTGATACAGGAATGCATCGTCTTGGTTTCCAGGAAGAGGAAATGGCTGAGCTGGCAAAACAGTTATCAGGCAATCATTTTATAAAAATAAAAACTGCTTTTTCACATTTCGCAGCGAGCGACGATCCGAAAGAAGATGACTTCACTTTTTTCCAGTTTGAAGTTTTCAGGAGATGTTGTCTCAGGCTTAAAAAAGTGTTGGGCTACCATTTTGACACACATATCGATAACACTTCCGGAATCAGCCGCCATCCTGAGTTTCAATTGGATATGGTAAGACTTGGTATCGGTCTTTACGGCATCGACTCTAATCAGAAAATGCAGAAAAATCTGAAAAATGTTTCTACATTGGTGACGACTATTTCTCAAATAAAAAAAGTAAGGGCAGGCGAAACAGTGGGCTATGGAAGAATGGTCAAGGTTAAAAAAGAGAGTATTATTGCCGTAGTCAGGATCGGTTATGCAGATGGATATTCGAGGAGATTAGGAAATGGCGTTGGGAAAATGCTGATAAAAAATAAAATGGTTCCTACCATTGGAAATATTTGCATGGATATGACAATGCTGGATATAACAGGATTAAAAGATGTAAAAGAAGGCGACGAGGCGATTGTTTTTGGAGAGTTGCTCTCATTGTCTTCTCTTGCTCATTGGGCCGGCACCATTCCTTATGAAATAATGACCGGTATTTCTCAAAGAGTAAAAAGAATTTATTTCGAAGAATAATTGAAACTTATTGATGGCGCTTTAAAATTTTATTTTTGAAAAAGAGACATGTTTTTTTAATTATCGGGCTTATTATTATTGCTGACCAGGCATTAAAAATTTATATAAAAACTCATTTCCATCCCGGTGAATCGCGGCCTGTATTGGGAAATTGGTTCCAATTATATTTTATAGAAAATGAAGGGATGGCTTATGGATGGAAATTTGGCGGTGGTTTTGGAAAATTAGCGCTTACGCTGTTCAGGTTAGGCGCCGTTATTTTTGGGGTTTTTTATTTGAAGAAGATTATAGAAAAAAAGTTTCATCCCGGGTATATCATTTGCGCATCGCTTGTTTTTGCGGGCGCGTTGGGAAACCTGCTGGACAGTTTATTCTATGGACTTATATTTGACAAAAGCAGTTTTAATACCGATGAGATTTCAGGGATTTTTACAGGCCATGGGTATGCCTCTTTTCTTCATGGAAATGTAGTGGATATGATTTATCTGCCTTTGATTCACATTCATCAGCTCCCGGATTGGATCCCTTTTTGGGGAGGAAAAGATTTTTCATTTTTCAATTATATTTTTAACATAGCAGATGCATCGGTTTCGATTGGAGTGATTGGTATCATCTTTTTCAGGAAAAGATTTTTTGGTAATGATCCTGAAAAGAATGAGCCCGAAGATGCACAACTCTTACCCGGCAATTAACGTATGGAATATAAGGCCTGCTTCAATTTTATTATCTTTGCGCACTAAAATCCTTATGTGAAAAAGAAAAGTGTTTTTTTAATTATTCTCCTTATAGTCGTTGCTGACCAGGCTCTCAAAATATTCGTAAAAACTCATTATCATCTTGGTGAATCCCATTTGATTTTAGGTCATTGGTTCAGGCTTTATTTTATTGAGAATGAAGGAATGGCTTACGGATGGAAATTTGGAGGCGAGTTTGGGAAAATGGCGCTTACTTTATTTCGCCTCGCTGCTGTCATTTTTGGAGTTTTTTATATTAAAAAGATTATAGAAAAAAAACAGCATCCTGCATTTATTTTTTGTGTGGCATTAATATTTGCCGGGGCTTTGGGAAATTTAATAGATAGCATGTTTTATGGTTTAATATTTGAAAACAGTACTTTTTTCCCGTCTAATATTGCCCACATATTTCCGGAGAAGGGATATGCCGGCTTTTTGCATGGAAAAGTAGTGGATATGCTGTACTTTCCTATTATTGATACGTATTTTCCCTCCTGGGTTCCTTTTTGGGGTGGACAGCCTTTCGAGTTTTTTAGCCCTATTTTTAATATTGCCGATGCTGCTATTTCTGTCGGTATCATTTCTATTTTTATTTTTCAAAAGAAATTTTTTGGCAGCAGCAGCAACCAGCCTGCCCTCGAAACCAAGAAATTTTTAAATGATGAAGTGACCGTTTCCTAATGTCAGTAATTCAGCCTAAATTTAGCTCATGAAATCTGCAAATTTTTTTTTCCGGATCCTAATAATTGCTGTTCTGATTGTTTCCTGTGGAAAGGAATATAGTTCCGAAGTGTTGAGGCCAGCGACCGGAAATTGGCAGTTTACAGAAGGAGGAATTACTTATTCCGGCTATTTGGATACTGTTTATAATACGATAGGAATCGGTTCAAACGTGATGTATATTTCGGGCAAGTCCAATAATGGCAGTCAAAATTTTCTGATAAAGCTATTCGGCAATTCCTTGCCCGTTGGAGATTATTATTCATCCCAGTTTCAGAGCACCTTTTCTTATGCCCTTCCTTATAAAACGATTTATTTTGCGAATGCCTCCACAGGCGAATTTGTGGTTAATCTAACTGCCAATGATTCTTCCAGAATTCAGGGAACTTTTTCAGGGACAGCCTTTGACAGCACTTATCACCCTGTTGAAATCACCGATGGAAAGTTTTCTACCTTTTAAAGTTTTCAATCTTTTTATAGTCGCCGGTGTCTGAATAAAAATAATTATTATTTATTCGGTTACTGTTTTTGAATCTACTATTTAATTGGTTTTTATCAATTTATACTGAACTACGTTTTGGTTAAATACAGCCCTTAGAATATATAAACCGGGGGGCAAATTGCTTACATCATCCATGGATACCTGAGAATCCCCTTTGGGCATCCTCAGGTTTTTCTTTTTAACTGAATGCCCATACATGTCACGCAGGTTCAAGTTAATATTTCCCTGGAAAGGAAGAGATACCGATATCCGTATCGAACTATTGAAAGGATTTTCTGGGGAAATTTTAAACGGTGTATTTTTATTGTAAAGCGAAATTATTTTGGAATATTTTATTTCGTTATTGATCGAATTGATAAGTTTTAGCCGGTAATAAACAAAGGTGTCTATGTCCTCCGGATCTGTAAAATTATAGTTTGGATTATTTATATTTCTGATGACCGGTTTTTTTCCTACATTTTTAAAATGCACTCCATCAGTGCTTTTCTGAATAAGATATTCCTTCAATTCATTTTCATTTTGCGATGACCATTGAATCGTTGCCTTATTGTTGGAAAGTGAACCTTTAAAATTTAAAATTCTTAAATCTAACACGGGACATGAAGTGCTGTACACCTTTAGGAATATTCTCTGACTATTATCTACTGCGCATTTATCATCATTCAGGTTGCTGGAAGTGGTAGCAACTTTCACACGAAAAAAAGTGGCGCTGTCTGCCTTTGTTGGAGTAATAACCGTATCTACATAATACACATACAGGCCATTCTCAACATAGGGAGCCCGGGTACTTCCGGCATTGGCAGGAGTCCAGTTTATGCCATCATTACTTGTTTCCCACCGATAATTTACATAATTATCAAAATAACTTTTGACGGTATCACTTAATAATATCGGCCAGCCGGCACAGGCTGTAGCTGTGTCACTTGGATTCATCACCAGATTAGGATAGCAGGTAACCAGTTTAATATCATCAAGCACCCAGTCATTTCCTCCACCTCCTGCTGCATTATTTTTTATTGAGATGGTGAAACTGGTTTCATTCGGCCCGGTTTTATACATAAATCCTCTTTTTTGCCAGGTCTTGTCATAAGAAATGGTTCCTGTAGTATAATAATCTACATCATTAACCGCAAAAGATAGATTGGGTAAAACACCGGGAGTATAAGTCGCTTTACTGTCTGCATCAATGCCGCATACCCCACATATATTTCTCACCCAGGCAGAGAATTCATAATTAGTATTGGGACAAACATTGCTGATGGTTTGCCTGAAGGCTTCCCCGGTTGGAAATGCTGCGTTTACCACCAGCATATAGCCTCCATTGGTCCCAGGTGGCACCGGCACATTTCCTGCAACAGGATCTGCAGCGCCGGTATGATCCCCGATAATATCCCAAAAACCTCCAAAAACTCGATGATTATTCGTGGTTGGTTTATAGTGCCCGCTATTATCAGTCGTCCCGTCCGCACTTGTATTATTGGCAATCGAATAATAACCATCGCCCGGAGAACTGAGTCCAAGATTTATTTTAATATAGCCGGGTACGATTGCTGCAAGAGCTCTGTTTTGGACATTGCCGTAACCAAATGAACTATCAGCCGTAAAACTGGCGCTGGAAAAATTATTGCATAACCCTGAGTTAGGAATGATTTTTATTCCTGCATAATCAAACCTAAAAGTTTTTTTGATACCTGATGTATCAAAATAATAATTACCGGTAAGGTGAATGGTATCTCCAAAACCAGCGGTAACTTTTAACTGGTATGCCACGATAAATAAGGTGGTTCCATAAAATTTAGGTTTATCTCCCGGCGTAACTGTGCCTCCGCCAGTTGTAGAGCCAAAACTGCTTGTTCCGTCCTGGGCTAATCCAGCGCCAACGCCAAGATTAACGCGTAGTCTCGGAATGGAATTGGTAGTGGCATATACTCCTTCATCATCATTGGTTCCGCTGGTATAGGGCCCTTTAAAAGTAAGTCCTTCATTGGTTACAATCCTGAGAGAGTTGTCAATATATTCTGTACCTGTAGGAATGGTGTCAATATAATAGAAATTATTGGTAGTAGCATCTACTTTTACCAGCGCATGCACTTCAATGATATCTCCAGTTTCAAGAGTTCCCCCGGAGGTATTACGGGTTACATTTTGATAACTGTAGCTGAAAATTAATTTTTGTGCCTGAATGAATGACGGTGTTAAAACCAGGGATAAAAAAAAGAAATAGGAAAAAGAGATAAAAAATATTCCTTTGGCCAAAAACTCCCTCTTTTGCCTGTGCCATCTATAAAAAAAACTTTCAAAATTTGAAAAGTAAAATTTTTTTATATAGAATAATGGTAATGTATAAAAAAATTTCATCGTTAACTTTTATAACGCTTTTTTGTTTGATTTATTTTTAAATGAGAAAAGATCAGTTCTTGCTATTTGATCAGGTATAAAATAATGTTTTCAAGTCAGCGTTTTAGATGATAGATTGTAAACGAAACCCCAAGCCGGTGAAAATAAAATCTAACAAAAATTGTAAGATATACCTATAACCAGTCTGCGCACTCCCTTTTCAATCCGGTAACGATTATACAAAATTTAAATGGGAGTACGGATCATAATTCAGGAAGATTAACTATTGGCAATGTTGGCAGAACTCCTTACTTATTTTATACAATAGGAGATATGGGAACTGGGCAGTTTAAAAATCTTAACCGGACCAACCGGGCACAGGTAAGGGATACGCTGGAAGGAAAAGTTTTGAGGTTTCCTCTTGATGCAATAGGATTTCTAAAAAGATAGTAGTAAATTAAAAGGTGTAATTGTTTTTCAGTAAACAAACAAGTATTTTGGAAAATGCGGATCAGCCGCTTCTGAAGATATTCAGAAAATAATAAATGGATAACATTTTTATCCGACACCTTTTTACCCCGCAACCTAATCCTTAGGTAGTTCGCCTACCATGTTTTTTGGATTCACCCATTCATCAAATTCTTCGGGAGTTACATATCCCAGCTTTACCGCCATTTCTTTTAAAGTGGTATTTTCTTTATGTGCCTTTTGTGCAATTTCTGCTGCTTTATAATAACCAATTTTCGTGTTTAAAGCAGTCACCAGCATCAAAGAATTGTCAACATGTTTTTTAATATTTTGCTCGATTGGTGCAATTCCTTTAGCGCAATTTTCATTAAAGCTATTGGCGCCATCTCCCAATAGTCTTGCGCTATGCAAAAAATTATAAATGATCATTGGTTTGAAAACATTTAGTTCAAACTGGCCGGAAGCGCCGCCAACACTGATCGCTACATCATTTCCCATCACCTGGGCTGAAATCATCGTGATCGCTTCGCATTGCGTTGGATTTACTTTTCCGGGCATGATAGAAGATCCAGGTTCATTTTCGGGAATACTAATTTCCCCAATTCCACTTCTTGGCCCTGAAGATAACATGCGAATATCGTTGGCAATTTTCATCAGGCTTACCGCCACTGTTTTCAATGCTCCATGGCATTCTACAATGGCATCATGAGAAGCGAGCGATTCAAATTTATTTTTGGCAGTAATGAAGGGAAGGCCTGTTAGTTCTGCAATCGTTTCTGCAACGTTCACCGCATAATTCGGAGGCGTATTAATTCCGGTTCCAACTGCAGTACCCCCAAGAGCCAGCTCACTTAAATGTGGTAAAGTATTTTTAATCGCTTTGATTCCATGATCCAATTGAGATGCATATCCGCTGAATTCCTGTCCAAGTGTCAAGGGTGTTGCATCCATAAAATGTGTGCGTCCAATCTTGACAATATACATGAAATCTTTGGATTTTTGGTCAAAAGTTTTTTTCAGATTTTCCAAAGCGGGCAATGTCAGATCGTGCAGAATTTTATAGGCCGCAATGTGCATTGCTGTTGGAAACGTATCATTGCTTGATTGCGATTTGTTTACATCATCATTGGGATGTAATACTTTTTGTTTATCAAAAAGCTCACCTCCATTCAACACATGTCCGCGATAGGCGATTACTTCATTTACATTCATATTGCTTTGCGTGCCGCTTCCTGTTTGCCAAACTACCAAAGGAAATTCTTTGTCTAATTTTCCGGCAAGAATTTCATCGCATACTTTAGTAATTAAATCCAGTTTTTCTTTTGATAAAACGTCTGCATCAAAGTTCGTAATCGCCGCCGCTTTTTTTAAATAAGCAAATGCGCGGATAATTTCTTTGGGCATTTTATTAATGTCCTGCGCGATTTTAAAATTCTCAATGCTGCGTTGTGTTTGGGCTCCATAATATGCATCAACAGGCACTTTCACTTCACCCATTGTGTCTTTTTCTGTTCTGTAATCCATGATATTTTCTATTAAATCTTTTAAAGGATAGTGCAAATTTAAACCAATAGGAGGGAGGAAAAAATACAAATCATTTTTCTCAACAACGGTTGATAGTAAATCAACAAATAATGATGAATCTTATTTTTCAGTTTGGAAAAAGGGATGAATAGAAGTGAAAGATATTTTTGAATAACAATTTTGCCTTTATTTAAAAACCGGTTTTCTTTTTTCTAAAAAAGCCGCGGTTCCTTCTTTCTTCTCTTCACTTGCAAAAACACTTCCGAACAAATTGGCTTCCTCGGCAAAGCCATTTTTTTGTTTATCATAAAATGCATTCACGGCAGCAATTACTTTTGAAACAGCAACTGGAGATTTGCTGAGAATTATATTTAAAATTTCTTTTGTTTTGGGTAAAAGATTTTCTGGTGATTCAACGTAATTTACAAGACCAATAGTTTTTGCTTCATCTGCGGTGATCATATTTCCGGTCATCATCATTTCCATCGCTTTTCCCTTGCCAATCAACATGGTTAAACGTTGTGTGCCTCCATAACCGGGAATTAATCCAAGGTTCACTTCGGGCTGACCAAATTTGGCATTGGTACTTGCGATTCTGAAATGGCAAGCCATTGCTAGTTCACAACCACCTCCAAGCGCAAAGCCATTCACAGCAGCTATTACAGGCTTCGGACAATTTTCTATTTTTAAAAAAATATCCTGACCTTTTTTGGCAAGCGCAGCTCCTTCATCATCTTTCACTGCAACGAATTCTGCAATGTCTGCTCCTGCAACAAATGCTTTTTCTCCTGCGCCTGTGATGATCACAGCTTTGATCTCCACATCATTATAAGCTTTGTCCATCGCGCTGCTCAGTTCATTCAAAACCATTTGGTTTAATGCATTTAATTTATCGGGACGATTGATGGTGATCGTGAAAATCCCATTTTCGGGTAAGGCTGATAAGGTGTTATAATGCATTTTTATTTTTAAAATTTAAAAACTTTTCTGAATAGAATTTCTCGGATAAAAAACTTTAAAAGAATTTTGGTTTACTAATTATCGATTATTTCATTAAAGATAAAATATGCTTTATTCTTTTGATCGTTTCTTCTTTTCCTAAAACAGATGAGATTTCAAAAACACCCGGCCCGAATTTTCCTCCAACTAACATAATGCGATAAATGAACATCAGATCGCCGGGTTTCAATTTGACTGCTGCCGCCAGTTCTTTAAATGCATGCTCAATTTCTGTGGCATTCCATGAATTCATTAACGAATAAGTACGGATCAATTCTACAAAGAATTGGTTTTTATTTTCATCCCATTTTGGTAGCAGAAGTGAGGTGTCAATTTCAGTTGGAGCGATGAAAAAGAAACTACCCTGCTGCCAAAAATCGGTGAGCAGCGTACATCTTTCTTTGATCAGTTCAATAATTTTTTCCAATTTATTTTCATCATCAGCCACTGTTTCATGCTCTTCAAATATTTTTTTGATGACCGGTTTCAATCTTTCAACTGAAGATCTTTTGATCCATTCATGATTGAACCATTTGGCTTTTTCAAAATCAAATTTTGCCCCGTGCGCATGCACCCTGTCCATCGAAAATTTTTCCACCATTTCTTCCAAAGAAAATATTTCCTGTTCTGAACCATCATTCCAGCCAAGCAATGCAAGCATATTAATAAATGCTTCGGGCATAAAACCTAATTCTTTGAAACCCTTTACTACACCATTTTTCGGATCGTTCCACTCCATCGCAAAGACGGGAAATCCCAATCGCTCTCCATCTCTTTTACTCAGTTTGCCATTCCCATCCGGCTTTAAAATCAATGGAAGATGCGCCCATTCGGGCATCTGTTTTTCCCATCCAAAATATTTCCACAGCAATACATGAACCGGTGCGCTTGGTAACCACTCTTCTCCGCGAAAAGCATGCGTAATTTTCATCAGGTAATCATCCACTACTACAGCCAAATGATACGTGGGCATTCCATCCGCTTTCAATAAAACCTTATCATCCACGCCATCAGCAGGCATGTCAATTTCTCCACGAATCATGTCTTTGAAATGCACATATTCGTTTCGTGGCATCTTTATTCTTATCACATGAGGAAAATTAATTTTCAGCAATGCTTCGGTTTCTTCTTTTGGCAACACAAGCGAATTGCGCATATTCAGCCGGTTTTGAAAATCATACTGGACATTATATTTTCCCTGCGCCTTTAATTTTTCTCTGAGATTTTCAATTTCTTCAGGAGTGTCAAAAGCATAATAGGCATGTCCTGATTGGACCAGTTGTTCAGCATATTCGCGGTAAATTTCCTTTCTCTCGCTTTGCCTGTATGGCCCGTATTCTCCGGGCTGGTGCGGACCTTCGTCCGGCAGAATCTTACACCAGCTAAGGCAATCAAGAATGTATTGTTCTGCTCCTTCTACATAGCGCGTCTGATCCGTGTCTTCAATTCTCAATACAAATTCACCACCATTTTTTTTTGCAAATAAATAATTATATAATGCGGTTCTGACACCGCCAAGGTGTAAACCACCGGTGGGACTTGGTGCGAATCTTACTCTGACTTTACTCATTTTGCAAAGATAATTGATTGGTTTTATCCCTTATTAAACAGTAAAGCAACAAATAGATTCAATGTGTATTTTGACATAATATTTTTATAAATTATTTCTTCCATAACCTTTCTGAAATTTTACCGGATTTTTTCTTCATTATATTTGTTATACTCAAATCTATTTTATGAAATTATTTACGCTCATTTTTTTATTCTTCTCTTCTTCACTTTTTGCGCAACAAAATTTAAATGACACTTTGCCGGTTGATCCTCATGTGAAAATCGGAAAGCTTAGCAACGGGCTTACTTATTACATCCGTGAAAATAAAAAGCCGGAACAAAAAGTAGAATTGCGCCTCGTAGTAAATGCCGGGTCTATCCTTGAAAATGAAGACCAGCAAGGCCTGGCGCATTTGAGCGAGCACATGGCTTTTAACGGAACCAAAAATTTTAAAAAAAATGATATCATTTCTTTCCTGCAATCCATTGGCGTGGGCTTTGGAAACGATCTTAATGCCTACACCGGTTTTGACGAAACAGTTTATATACTTCCCATTCCAACAGACAAACCTTCCAACATAGAAAAGGGCTTCCAGATATTGGAAGATTGGGCGCATAATGTTACGGATAACGATTCGGATATTGACGGCGAACGGCCAATTGTTTTGGAAGAAAGCCGCCTGGGAAAAGGCGCACAGGACAGGATAAACCGGAAAATATTTCCCATTCAATTCGCTGGCTCCTTATATGCAAAGCGGCTTCCTATCGGCATTGACAGCATTGTAAAAAATGCACCTTATTCAGCGCTCAGAAGTTTTTATAAAGATTGGTACCGCCCTAACCTGATGGCCGTGATCGTTGTGGGGGATATTGATCCAGCTAAAGCAGAATCTCTTGTCAAAAAATATTTTGGTTCTAATAAAAATCCGGAAAATGAAAGGCCACGAATTCATCCGGAAGTGCCTCCCTACAAAAAAAGTGTGGCCGAAATAATAACGGATAAAGAAGCTACCAGCTATATGTATCGCGTTTATTATTCACCTAAAAAAGTGAGCCCGATAATAACATTAGATGATTATAAAAAAGATTTGGTTAAAAACATTTTTTCTGATTTACTCAATCAAAGATTGCGTGAACTGACACAAAAAGAAAACCCGCCATTTGTGTATGCCGCGTGTGGCTTCAGTTCTGAAGCCCGTGGTTATGAATCTTTTGTTGGATACATCGGAACCGGCAACAGTGGTAGCCTTACCGGATTAAAAGCATTTGAAGAAGAGCTTGCAAGAGTAAAAAAATTCGGATTCACAGAAGAAGAACTGAAAAGAAGCAAGGCTGACATGCTCAATTATATTGAAAGGGCTTATAACGAAAGAAATAAAACAGAATCTGTAAATTATGCAGAAGAATACATCCGTAATTTTTTGACACGGGAACCAATTCCCGGAATTGCTAATGAGCTGAAATATTATAAAGAATTATTGCCCCAAATAAATGTGAGTGATGTAAATGAAGTGATTAATAAACTAAGTGAAAATTCAAATCATTTTATCGCGCTTTCGGGGCCGCAAACCAAAGACAGCAGCAATTTGCCAACCGATGCGCAAATTCTTGCAGTGAAAGATGAAGTTCAAAAGATGGATATCAAACCTTATGAAGAACGGGCAGTTCAAGCTTCATTATTAACCGAAGTGCCAAAGGCCGGAAAAATTATTGACACAAAAAATAATTCATTATTAGGCACTACAAATTACACACTGAGCAATGGGGTAACAGTTACTTTTAAACATACTGATTTTAAAAATGACCAGTTGCTGTTAAGCGCCGTACGACCTGGTGGTATAAACAATTACGGGCTTGCTGATAAATACAATTCAGAATATATGATACCGGTGATCAGCAACATGGGCGTGGGTAATTTTTCACCTGTTGATTTGAAAAAAGCTTTGAGCGGAAAAACAGTGAGTGTCCGCCCGGTATTTTCTCATGTAACCACTGGTTTTAGTGGCAGCAGTTCGGTTAAAGATGCTGAGTCCATGATGCAGTTGGTATATTTATATGCTACTGCTCCGCGGATGGATACCAGTTTGTTCAGGTCGTTTATTCAAAAAAATAAAGCGCAACTGACTTTCCTGAGCGCTAATCCGCAGGCTGTTTTTATTGATACTTTGTTCAAAGCAATGTATAATAATAATCCGCTTGCGCCGATTGCTGTCCCCAAACCTGAATATTTTGATGCATTGAATCTTCACAGGATTATGCAGATGTATAAAGAAAATTTTGGTAATGAATACCAGATGCATTTTACTTTCACCGGAAGCATTTCTGCAGATTCTTTAAAACCGCTTCTTGAAAAATACATTGCCAGCCTTCCTTCTTCAAAAAAGAATTTTAATTATACAGATAATAAAGTAAGAATCGCCAATGGCAAAATAGATGTAAATGTTTATAAAGGCAAAGAGCCCAAAGCAATGATATTCCAGGTTTTCAGCGGAGAAATACCTTATTCTGATGAATTGAATTTGAAGGCAGAAGCGATAAGCGAAATTTTAAACATCCGTATTGATGAGGACTTAAGGGAAAAGCTAAAAGCAATTTATGGTGGTGGAACACAGGTGCAATTTGAAAAAATTCCTTATTCTCATTTTACTTTTTTCCTGACTTTGCCTACAGGACCGGAAAAAGTGGACACGCTCTTAAAAGCTGCCCGGGCGGAGATAGAGGGTATTATAAAAAATGGTCCATCCAAAGAAGATCTTGATAAAGTGAAGAAACAATGGGAAGAGCAACACAAGGTGAATATGAAAGAAAATAATGTTTGGCTTTCAGAATTGCAGGATTTTTATTTCCCGGGTGATAATCCCGAATATTTTATCAACTATGATAAATACGTTAACGCTTTAACACCAAAAGACATACAGGAAGCGGCTAAATTATTACTGACTACGAAGAATGTCGTAACCGGAATTTTACGTCCTGAAAAAACAGAATAGAGAATATTTTCTAAACTATTATTAGATGAATATTGAAGAACTGAGAGACTTTGCTTTATCGCTGCCTGATGTGGAAGAAAGTTTTCCCTTTGGAGAAGACACGCTTGTGTTTAAAACCAGGAATAAAATTTTTTTGTTGGTTTCGTTGTCCTCTGTTCCCCTGCAATTCAATGTAAAATGCGATCCTGAAAAAGCAGTTGAATTACGCGAGCAATATTCATCTATCTTACCGGGCTATCACATGAATAAAAGGCATTGGAACACTGTGATTATTGATGGATCTGTTTCCCGGAATATTTTAGAGAACTTTATAAAAGATTCGCATGAATTGATTTCAGGTAAAACCGGTAAAAAGAAAAAATAATTTTTTTTGATATAAAAATCCAGTCTAAAACTTCGTTTACTGCTTTTTAAAAATTTCACAAATCCTGCGGTACGCTTATAGTTTAAGGATTACTCTGGCTTTTTAATTTACTTTTGAAAACAAAATTTACTTACACTTTTAGCGCAGCATGAAAACTTTAGACTGGTATATCATAAAGAAATTTTTTGTTACGTTTTTCTTCTGCATTGTTGCGCTTACTTTTATCGTCGTGATTGTAGATCTGAGCGAAAAAACTGATGATTTTGCAAAGACAGGGCTTACTTATAAAGAAATTATCGTCCAATATTATTTTGGGTTTCTTCCGCATATTGAGGCAATGCTTTTTCCGCTCTTTATTTTTATTTCGGTGATTTTCTTTACTTCTTCTATGGCCAATAAATCGGAGATTATCGCAATACTGAGTACCGGCATCAGCTTTGGCCGTTTGCTTCGGCCTTATCTTATCGGGGGTTTTTTATTTACCGCTTTTCTTTGGTGGGCCAATCAATATATTTTACCTCCGGCCAATGAAAAATGGGCGAACTTTAATGCGAAATATATTGATTATAATTATGGAGGTTATATAAACACCTCTACGCTCAGCAATAAATATTTCAAACTTGATTCATTTTCGTATGCGGGTATCCGTTATTACGATACTACCAGTAAAACAGGCAATAATTTTTTTATTCAACGTTTCAACAAAACCGATTTGGTTTATAATTTAAGAGCGCTTTCGATCAAATGGGATACCGGTACTAAAAAATGGATGCTGAATAATGTGGTGATACGGAAGATAAATGGATTACATCAATCGGTAGAGGATACGAACACGATGCAAATGAATTTTAATTTTAAACCGAGAGACCTGCAGCGTGATGATTATATGAAAGATAAAATGACCACGCCTGAATTAAACGAGTTTATTAAACTCGAAAAACTGCGGGGTTCGGGAGATGTAAACGAATTGCGGCTTGAAAAGAATAACCGGACTGCCGTGCCGGTATCAGTCTTTATCTTAACTATTATCGGCGCATGCATTGCTTCCAAAAAAATACGTGGGGGAAGCGGATTTCATCTCGCCATTGGATTTTTGATCTGTGTGGTATATATTCTTGTCGGAAGGTTTGCTTCTGTATTTGCTTTAAAAGGAAATTTTAACCCTGTGATTGCTGCATGGTTGCCCAATATTGTATTTGGTATGCTAGCCTGGTATTTATATAAACGGGCCTCTGCTTAAAATGATAAGAATCATGCAATCATAAATATATTTCTTTTGTTAGAAACCTCCCCGGGCATTAACTTTATCGCACTTGGATTTTTAATAAACAAGAATAAAAATTATCAATTAATTATGTTATGGGAGTAATTCAGAATAAATTCAAAGCGAAGGCAGATTTAGTTGCTGCAGAGGTAAAAGACATCGTAAAAAATCATGGGGACAGGATTATTGGCGAAGTAAAATTATCACAAATATACCAGGGAATGCGTGGAATGACCGGGCTTGTAACGGAAACTTCATTACTCGATTCATACGACGGAATAAGATTCCGCGGGTATTCCATCCCTGAACTTAGA
>JBIQMJ010000027.1:0-20886 GCA_044463445.1 Segetibacter koreensis | reverse complement strand
GCGCCACCAACAGACAATCCGAGCTGGCTTGCCAATCCCACTGCAACAGACATTCCTCCATTTTCCGAAGCTCCCTGGTCCAAAGCAAATGAAAGGTAGCTTTGATAAACAGGCTTTTGACAAGCCGCATTAATATAACCGGCTAAAGCACCTAACAAGCCAACAATTAAAAAGGCCCACCATTTTTTAATGAATTGTTGAAAAATCTTATTGATAACAATACTTTCAGAAAAAACTATCGATTCTGTTTTGTTTTCAACACTTTGGCTATTATCCGCTTTTTCCATAATCCTTTATTTGCTCAGATTGAGAATTACATTCGATAAAACTGCCAGTGAAGATAGTACTACAGACCATTCTCCGACAGAGATTTTTGTTCTGTTATTTTTTGCCTTTTGTGGTACAAAGATCTCTGATCTTGGTGTAACCAAAGGATATGATTTAAAGAATAAAAAATGCTTTACAGAAGCAGCTTTTCCATCCGGGTATATTACCAAAGCACCGGATTTTCTTGCGTATGGTGTAAAATTGCCGGCCTGCTGTACATAATATTTCAAACTTTCATTTTGTTTGAAAGGAATGATTGTCGGATTATATACCTCACCGGAAATGCGCACCAGGTTGGAACTTCTGTCTATCGTCAGTACATCCCCATCTTCCAATGCCAGATTTTCAGAACTATTTGGATTCGATAATGCTTTGGAAAGATCAACACTGATCAAATCGTATGATTTATACAATTCGTCTTTTAAACGTGGATGAAGAGCAATGCTATCTGAATTAATATTGAGAATCCTTTGGAAAAGCTTTTCACGTTCAGAGGCAGTCAGATTTGATTTGATATTTCTGCGAATGGTAATAGACGAACTGTCTGCTGATGCTTTAAAACCACCTACTCTTTGAATTACATCGCTTATTCTATCGCCGCTTTTTTGTAATCCGTATCTTCCGGGGCTTTTTACTTCACCTAATACAAGTACGGTTCGCTGAGGGCTATAACCTGGGAGCGATTTCACAATTACCAGATCGTAAGGCTGCAGTAATACATCCTGAGAAGCGTCATTTTTACCTGCAAGGTCAATATTGAAGATCCGGCTTTCATTGTGATTCGCCTCCTCTATATTTGCATTTCTTATTCTTCTTGAAATCTCTATGGTGGCGGAGTCGCCAAACTGGGAAAGGCCTCCCACAGAAAGCAAAACATCTCTCAACGAAATATTTTCTCTCCATGGTACAATCCCCGGTTTTCTCACATTCCCTTCTACCGTGACATAATTACTGTCCTGGAATTCAAAAATGGAATGAACAACGACAGAATCATCCTTAACGAGGTAAATATTTTTGCTAAGATCATTTACTGAATCCAGGTCTACAGAAAGCATCGTAGGCATTTTGTTTTTCAAATACCGGAAAATAGAAATGCGCTTTGTATAAGCCTCTCTGCTTAATCCTCCGGCCTTATCGATCAATGCGTTTATGGTTAAATCAGGAGTTAATTCATAAGGCCCTGGCCTCAACACGGAGCCAGTAATTACAATACGGTTTCCAAATTCATCGTGCAGTTTTCCTACTATATATTTGTCACTTCCATTTGTTTTGAATGAACTAAACTGCGCTGCATTGAGATCAATTATTTTCTTCGCTGTATCTGTAATGCGCACTACTGTTATACTTCCTCTGTAGGCATTATCGGTAAATCCGCCACAATATTTCAAAAGGTCGGTAAATGTTTCGCCATCCAGCATTTCAAATTTACCTTCTCTTTTTACATTTCCCGAAAGTGTAACCCGGTTTTGGTAATAAGGGATCCTTATCACGTCGCCTTCCTGCAAAATGATATTATCTTTTTGATTTCCTTCCACCAGAAAATCATAAAGATCCGCGGTTCTTTTTAGCTGGTTTCCACGTATTATTTGTATGTCACGGTAGCTTCCCATAGACGTAGGGCCGCCGCATAAATAAAGTATATTATAAAGCGTGGTAAGCGAGGAAACCGTAAAAGTTCCGGGCTTTTTTGCCTGCCCGATCACAGTAACCCGAATACTTCTGATTTTGCCAAGAGTTACCTGTACCTTGGTTTTTCCGGTATTGATTGCCCGGTAAATGGTAGATGCCAGTTTTGATTTGATTTTTTCTGCTGCTTCTTCAATGCTTAATCCATTTAGATAAATTGGTCCTACGGTCGGAATGTATATTTCGCCTGATTCATTGATCGTTAAATTGTATTTTTTTTCACTGAAACCATATACAGAAATAACCAGTTCATCATCCGGACCGAGAACATAACCGGCAGGTGCAGGAATGCGTAGATTGGGCTCAAAAACCAGGCTGTTTGAAGTAAAAAGTTCAGAGCCAAAGATCGTTTCATCATTTTGAAACTTTTGCATTGGCACATTTGTCGCCAGGCTGTCATATGGATGAACTGCATTATCAACCTTTTCTTCGTTTATCTCATTTCCGGAAATTGATGGTTTTTTAGGAGTTAAGTTTTGCAGCCGCGCACGAAGTTTCGTTATTTCTGTCTCAGGCAATCCTCTTTCAGCAACTGTTTTATACAACTGAGATTCAGAAATACCAGACTCTACAGCTTTCTTATAAACTGCAATAATCTGATCGTCACTCAAATCATCTATTTTAATCTGGCTCAGATCACGGAGATCAAATAAAGTATTTTGTGCCTGCAGTTGGTTTGAACAAAAAAGTATTGTGAACAAAACAAATAGTACTCTTCTGACTATTTTCATTTATTTTTCCATTTAAAATATTTCTCAGGTAATAAAAATTAGAAGCGCTAAAAATTGCCAGCTAAGGTATATATTTTTTAGTTTAGATTACTGTTACAAATGTACGAAACTCCACTCCTATAAGTGTTTAATCAATCTACAAAAATTACGAAGCGTCAATTTATTTTTAGTTAAAAAAGCGTATTATTAATTTGTCTACTATCTAAGTAAAAATTTATTTTATGAAATTCCTAATCTCATGAACCAATTCAATCGACTTTCTTGTTTCCATCAGTGGAAATCCATTTCCGGCTAAAATTTGTTCATACGATTTGGTATGAAGTTCAGTAAATCCATCACTGAATTCAAAAGATTCGCCATCAATATCCAAAGTTCTGTAAGTCCGCTTCCCGGCTGCTTTTACGTCTTCAGGCAATTGATTGGCATCAATACTTAATTTCCATTTTACTGAAGCATTTTCCAATTCTAAAATCCCTGATGCCGTATCTTTTGAATGTTCAGTTACAATGTTTTCTTTTACATCTCCAAAGATCCACATCAGCATATCAAAAAAGTGTACACCTATATTTGTAGCGATGCCACCGCTTTTTTGAATATCGCCTTTCCAGCTTGCATAATACCAATGGCCACGGCTGGTGATGTAATCTAAATTTACCTCGTGCTTTTTACTTTTTGGCGCTGCCTTAATTTTTTCTTTTAATGCGATGATTGCCGGATGCAATCTCAACTGGAGGATGGTAAAAATTTTGTTACCGGTTTCTTTTTCAATATCGGCAAGTGCATCAATATTCCAGGGATTCAACACAACCGGTTTTTCACAAATAACGGTGGCGCCTACACGCAATCCAAAACGGATGTGTGCATCATGCAAATAATTCGGACTGCATACGCTTACAAAATCAGTTTTTATCCCTTTCCGTTTTAGCTTTTCTATATGCCTGTCGAAGCGCTCAAATTCGGTAAAGAAATCCGCTTCCGGAAAATAGCTATCTAAAATTCCAACAGAATCATTTTTATCCAAAGCGGCTATCAAAACATTCCCCGTATCTTTTATCGCTTTCATGTGGCGGGGCGCGATGTACCCTCCGGCCCCTATTAATGCAAAATTCTTCATCGGCTATTTTATCCTTTTTACAACGTTATTTTCCAGCAAATATTCTTGTTTGCTTTCAGGGCAAACAGCAATATTTTCAGAATTGAAACTCAATTTGTGTCCGTATTCACTCATCCAGCCTTTTTGCCTCCCGGGATTTCCAACCATTAATGCATAAGCAGGAACATCTTTGGTGACTACAGCGCCGGCACCAATAAACGCATATTCGCCAATCGTATTTCCACAAACGATCGTTGCATTGGCGCCAATACTTGCCCCTTTTTTGATCAATGTTTTTTTGTATTGATCTTTTCTGCTGACGGCGCTTCGCGGATTGATCACATTTGTCAACACCATGCTTGGGCCAAGAAAAACATCGTCTTCACAAATGACGCCTTCATAAATACTTACATTGTTTTGAACACGAACATTATTTCCCAAAACTACTTTTGGAGAAACCACTACATTTTGTCCGAGGTTGCAATTGTTTCCAATTTTAGCTCCGGACATCACGTGACTGAAATGCCAGATTTTAGTACCATCTCCGATTTCACAATTTTCGTCAATGATGGAAGAAGGATGAACGTAGTAACTCATAAATATTTTTTTCGGTTTAAAAAGAGATCAGGATTAAATATTTTTCGAAAAAAATTCTTTCAGTAGACAAACTTATATTTTATATTTTTATTTTCATTAAACAAACTGCTATTTCTCCACATTTCTCAAATAGGCTCCATAGCCGCTTTTGTCGAATTTCTCTGCCAGGAAAAGTAATTGCTTCTTGTCAATAAAATGCATCCGGTAGGCGATTTCTTCCAAACAGCCGATTTTAAATCCCTGCCGTTTTTCAATCACTCTTACAAATTCCGAGGCATCATGAAGCGATTCAAAAGTACCGGTATCCAGCCAGGCAAACCCACGGTCCAATACGGCAACCTTCAATTTTTTTTCTTCTAAATATTTTCTGTTTACGTCTGTAATTTCATATTCTCCACGAGGAGAGGGTTGAATATTTTTGGCGATCTCCACTACCGAATTATCATAAAAATATAACCCGGGAACCGCGTAATTGGATTTAGGATTTTTCGGCTTTTCTTCAATGCTGATGGCAATTTTATCTTTATCAAACTCCACCACGCCATATCTTTCCGGATCGCTGACCGGATAAGCGAAAATAACCGCGCCATCAGGATTGGCTGATTGTTGCAGCAAATGGGAAAACCGGCTTCCATAAAAAATATTATCTCCCAGTACCAAGGCCACAGCATCTTTTCCAACAAATTTTTCTCCGATCACGAAGGCCTGTGCAAGCCCGTTGGGCTTTTCCTGGATCTCATAATGAAGTTCGCAGCCCCATTGACTTCCATCACCTAACAATCTTTTGAATTGTTGCTGATCTTCGGGAGTGGTGATGATCAAAATTTCCCTGATTCCGGCTAACATCAATGTTGATAATGGATAATAGATCATTGGCTTATCGTAAATCGGCATTAATTGCTTGCTGATTCCCATTGTGATGGGATATAACCTGGTGCCGGAGCCGCCTGCGAGAATGATACCTTTCATTTTTGGTTGAGGGTTTAGAGTTAAGGGTTGAGGGATTCTGCTAAAATACCCACTTTGTTATGATTGACGATTATGAGATTGTGGCATTTTGTCAAGTTATTAATTCTCCAAATTGTAAAGCCTGGAGACTCCGCTAAAGTATTAATTTTGATTTCTGGTTCTAAGCCACTTATAATTTTATCCATATTTAATATTTAAGGCTCCTCAACTCTAAACTTTTCAACTCTCAGCTCATTTTGTGTTGAGGGATTTTGCTAAATATCCACTTTGTTACAATTGAAAAGGCTTCTTAACTCAAAACTCCTCAACTGTTAGCCCTATCGTAGTGCTTTTTTCAAATTACTTACTCCCCCGGTAATCGGCTCAATCATTAATCTGGCCTGTTTTAATTTTTCTTCTGAAATAAAAAACAAACTCTGACAAATTATTAACTGATTCAATAGCTCAATTGCGCTTGAGTACGCAATTGTATAAAAATGAGCCTGATCGTTCTTGCTTGTTCTGCTGCCTCCTTCCGTGATGTTACTTGCAATTGAAACACTTGCTCTTCTCATTTGAGAAACTAATCCAAATTTTTCTTCAGGGGGAAATTGACTGGTCAATTGGTAGATATAAACACACAATTCCTTAGCGTCTTTCCAAACTTCCAATCTTTCAAATGAATAAATGTACATTTCCTTAAATAAAAGTTATTAACTTAAACTGTAAAAAACAAAGATCTCCAATATGATTTCAAACTTCTAAACCCCAAACTCTCAACCTTCAACGCTTCACATACTGCTCTTCATAATACTTCTGATAATTTCCGCTCGTTACTTCATTCAGCCAATCTTCATTATTCAAATACCAATCAATGGTTTTCGACAAGCCTTCTTCAAACTGCAAAGATGGTTTCCAGCCCAATTCTTCTTTCAGTTTTGTAGCGTCAATTGCATAGCGCAAATCGTGGCCGGCTCTGTCTTTTACAAAAGTGATCAGTTTTTCTGAAGTTCCTTTTTCTCTTTCCAGTTTTTCATCCATCTGCCTGCACAATTCTTTGATGATGCCAATGTTTTTCCATTCATTATGGCCACCGATGTTATAAGTTTCGCCAATTTTTCCCTGGTGAAAAATCGTGTCAATCGCACGAACATGATCTTCTACAAAAAGCCAGTCGCGCACATTTTCGCCTTTCCCATAAATCGGAATGGGTTTGTTGCTGATGATATTATGAATTGAAAGCGGAATTAATTTTTCAGGAAAATGAAACGGGCCATAATTGTTAGAGCAATTTGAAACAATCACCGGCAAATGATAGGTATGGTAATACGCTCTTACAAAATGATCGGAAGAGGCTTTGGAAGCGGAATACGGGCTGCGTGGATCATAAGCGGTTTCTTCAGTAAAAAATCCTTCTTCACCCAGGCTTCCATACACTTCATCCGTTGAAATATGATAAAATAATTTTCCTTCATAATTGTCCTTCCACTGTTCTTTAGCAACCTGTAGCAAAGAAACGGTTCCCAAAACATTGGTTTTTACAAATGCCAAAGGATCAGAAATGGAACGGTCAACATGGCTTTCTGCAGCGCAATGAAGAACGCCTGTAAAATGATATTTTCCAAAAAGAGCTTTTACCAATTCCATATCAAGAATATCGCCTTTTACAAAAGTGTAATTCGGTTTATCTTCAATATCTTTCAGATTTTCAAGATTGCCAGCGTAAGTAAGTTTGTCGAGATTTACGATCGTATAATCCGGATATTTATTTACAAATAACCTCGTCAGATGCGAACCGATAAAACCCGCGCCGCCGGTAATTAAAATGATTTTTTTCATTTTATATTTTCAATTTTTAAGGCTTGCAAAAATATTGATTAATTTCTGCATTGTTCTTTAGACAAAAAGTTCTGTGTTTACATAAATAAATTAAATGCTGGCAAAACGATTTAAGTTTACAATTATATTAAATTTGTGGAAACGTAATAACAATGATGAATGTATCAGAAAAGGAATGGCAAAATTACTTTGTGCAACTGAATGAGGCAGAAAAAAAATCTGTGTTATTAATGCTTAAAGTGTTTTTGCAAAGGCGCGACGCGGACGCTGAACGAGCCAGTATTGAACAATACAATAAGGAGATAGATGACGCATTAGCCGAAGTGCAGGAAGGACATTATATTTCTCAGGACGAAATGGAAAAGATTGCTGCCAAATGGTAAGAGAAGTAATATGGCCCAGGAGTGTTCAAAATCAGCTAACAAAAGCTTATCAATATATTTTAAAAGATTCTTTCCAGAATGCAGAAAAAGTAAAAGAAGATATTTTAACGTCTACACGGAAACTAGCACGTAATCCTGAAATTTATCCTTTAGATAAATACAGAAAAAATAACGATGGCACTTTTCGCGCCTATGAGTTGCATCATTATAGAATTGCTTACCGGATAACAGAAAAACAAATAATTATCGTAAGGTTGCGGCATACCAAATTGGAGCCAAGGTTGTATTAACAGCAAACCAGCTTTACCAGCTTTATTTTGAACACCGTTCGACCTAACAACCAATTAACTTATTTCCAGTTTACCTTTGCCACCTATGCATTATGCTTCTATAGAAAATTTGACTAAATCATTCGGTGTCAGAACGCTTTTCAAAAACATCAGTTTTCATATTGAAGAAGGCGATAAGATCGCTTTTGTGGCCCGAAATGGAAGTGGAAAATCTACGCTTCTGAAAATCATTGCCGGAAAGGAAACTGCGGATTCGGGAACCGTTTGGATTCATAAAGATGTTAAGGTCATTTTGCTTCAGCAGGAGAACTTTTTTGAAAATTCGAAATCCATTTGGGACAATATTTTAAACATCGACAACCCTGTAGTGCGTTTGGTAAAGGAATATGAAATGCTTTTGGATGAAGAATCGCATGATGAAGAGAGGATCAGCCACCTGGTAACAGAATTAACTGAAGCAAATGCATGGACTTTTGAAAGCGACCTAAAACAGATTTTGGGAAAATTGAATCTTCATCGTCTGAACGAACCGGTGAAAAATCTAAGTGGCGGGCAACGCAAAAGAGTAGCGTTGGCGCAGGCTTTGATCGAAGCACAATTGCATGAAGGAAAATGCATGTTGATCCTTGATGAGCCCACGAATCACTTAGATGTTGAGATGATCGAATGGCTGGAAAACTTTTTAGCAAGCAATAAAAGCACTTTATTGTTGGTGACTCACGACCGTTATTTTCTGGATGAAGTGTGTAATGAAATTGTAGAACTGGATGACGAAAAGATTTATGTTTATAAGGGCGATTATGATTATTTTTTAGAACAAAAATCTTTACGTCAGGAAATCCAGCAAAGCGAATTACAAAAGGACAAAAATATTTTCAGAAAGGAACTGGAATGGATGCGCAAGCAACCAAAAGCGCGAACCACAAAATCCAAAAGCCGCCAGGACGCGTTTGCTGAAGTGCAGGAAAGAGTGAGCCAGAAAAAAGAAGTGGCCGAAGTTTCGTTACAAGTGAAAATGACGCGCATGGGAGGAAAGGTTTTGGAGATGAAAAAAGTATATAAGTCTTATGGAGATAAAGTGATCATGAAAGGGTTTGATTACACTTTTAAAAAGGGCGAACGCATTGGGATTGTGGGAAAAAACGGAACTGGGAAATCCACTTTTTTAAAAATAGCACTCGATTTAATTCCGCCTGATAGCGGAAAAATCAATCATGGTGAAACGATCGTTTTTGGAAATTTTGCGCAGGAAGGTTTGCAATACAAAGAAGATAAAAGAGCAATCGAATATGTAAAAGATATTGCCGAATTTTTTCCTTTGGCAGATGGAAGTAAGATCAGCGCTTCGCAATTCATGGAAAAATTTGGGTTCACGGCTCAGCAACAGTTTACGCCGCTGAGCAAATTGAGTGGTGGAGAAAAAAGACGTTTGCACTTGCTGAGTATTCTTTTTAAAAATCCAAATTTCTTAGTGCTTGATGAGCCGACGAATGACCTGGATTTGCAAACGCTAAGAACGTTGGAAGAATTTTTGCAGGATTTTCCGGGCTGTATTTTGATCGTAAGCCACGATCGTTATTTCATGGATAGATTGGTGGACCATCTTTTTGCTTTTGAGGGAAATGGAGTGATCAGGGATTTTCCGGGAAATTATTCTCAATACAGGTTGTGGAAGCAATTGGATGAAAATAATGAAAGCAAAAA
This sequence comes from Segetibacter koreensis, assembly GCA_044463445.1. GTDB lineage: Bacteria > Bacteroidota > Bacteroidia > Chitinophagales > Chitinophagaceae > Ginsengibacter > Ginsengibacter koreensis_A. Next base: position 11,288 of record JBIQMJ010000027.1, on the reverse strand, counting down.
GCAAAGTGCCGGAAGTTTACATCAAAAAACAGAAAGCCCAAAGCTGAAAGCTGAAAGCTCAGTGCAAAAGGTCCAGGAAAAACTTTCTTTCAAAGAAAAAACAGAATTTGAAAAACTGGAAAAAGAAATTCCGGAACTGGAAAAAGAAAAGAAATTACTGGAAGTGAAGCTGAGCAATAGTTCCGGGGATTTTGAAAAGTTGCAGGAAATTTCTGAAAGAATCAGCGAAATTATTGTCCTTCTGGATAAAAAAGAAATGCGGTGGCTGGAATTGAGTGAAAGAGCCGGAATATGAAAACTTGTAGTAAACGAATGAAAAAGTGGATTTTTATTTTTCCTTAATAATTATTTTATAAAAATGAAGAACTGGTTTGCTTCAGATCTGAAGTTTAATTCACTTTATCCCGAACCCGTACAGGAAGCTGCTGAAAAACATTGGACTCGTATTGAAGTTGCCAAAAAAGCGGCTAAATTTTTAGCTACCTCCGCCCAGGTGAAAGTGCTGGATATCGGGAGTGGCGCTGGTAAATTTTGCCTGGTAGCTGCACATGAACATCCGCTCACTCATTTTTATGGCGTGGAACAAAGACAAAACCTCGTTGATCTTTCTGCTGAACTTGCCAAAGAATTGCAACTCAGTAATGTTGTATTTATTTGTGCAAATATTTGCAATATTAATTTTGAAGAGTATGATCATTTTTACTTTTACAATTCCTTTTATGAAAACATTCCGGGAACACAAAAGATAGATCATTCCATAAAATATTCCGAGGAATTGTATAATTATTACAATCGTTATTTATACAAGCAATTGGATAAAAAGCAGGCTGGTACACGTCTTGTTACGTATCACAGTTTTGGAAATGAAATTCCTGCGGGCTATGAAGTGGTACATACGGATTACAATGAATTTTTAAAATTCTGGATAAAAGTGTAGTGACGGCTTAATCAGGCAGCAAATGACAAAAAGCAAATTCCTTAACAAAATATTTTTACTCCTTTTTTTTACCGTTTTTTCTGCACCCCTATTTTCACAATCAGTAAACAAAGGAATAGTTCAAATTCTTTATTCACCAGCGCACCCTGTAAATATTTTTATTCCTTCGCAATCTATAGGCGGCGCAATCGACGGGCATTTCAAAGGAGACATTGATAAAATGCTTACTCCCGATAATATTGCTGTCATGAAATCTGCAGGGATAAAACCCGTAAGTTATCGCCTCCGCACTGAACTGGCCGGCGAAGTCTGGCACTGGAATCCGAAGGGAAAATGGAGTGATAGCATTCATCAACAAGGTTACTGGATTTCAGATTCTATTTCTGATGAGCCAATCATGCTTTCCAACGGATATCGTTTGCCGAGAAGAGGCAATACACACGACCAGGCTAACGATGATGGCTATTCGAAAATTGATGATGGAGATACCTCTACTTTTTGGAAAAGCAATCCTTACCTGGATTCTACTTTTACTCATGAATCAAATAAGCTTCATCCACAGTGGGTGATTATTAACCTGGGAAAAAAATATCGTATAAATGCGTTGAAAATAAAATGGGGAAACCCTTATGCGTTAAGCTATACAGTAGATTATGCCAAAGGAAATGATCCTCAATATTTTGATCCTTTTGAACCCAACATTTGGCATTCTTTTCCTAACGATACTTTCAGCAGTGAACAAATAAATTCAGTTAAAAAGATTTCTGAAAAACCTTTGTCGGTTCAATTTATGAGAATTTCTTTTTCCAATAGTTCCTATACTTCCAGCCAAATTTCCAATGACATTCGTGATAAATTGGGGTTTGCCATCAAAGAAATTGAAGTTGGCTTTGAAGATTCCAAAGGAGCATTTCATGATTATGTCCGTCATTCTTCCAATCACGAGCAAAGTGTAATCCATGTTTCTTCAACGGATTCCTGGCATACTTCAAAAGATATTGACCTAAATATTGAACAACCTGGAATCGATCGCTTCTTTACTGATGGCTTGACCGCTCATGAACCGGCGCTGATGCCGATGGCTTTATTGTATGATATTCCTGAAAATATGACGGCGCTTTTAAAATATCTGATAAAGAAAAAATATTCCGTAAATGAATTGGAAATGGGTGAAGAGCCTGAAGGGCAATTAGTTTCGCCAACGGATTACGGCGCTTTGTATTTTCAATTAGGAAAGAAATTAAGGGGTGTAGATAGTACGATTCAAATGGGTGGCCCTTGTTTTGCTTTTCTTTCGCCAGAACCCGAAGACAGCACCACTTTTACAGAAGCGAAGTGGACTACGCTTTTTTTAAATTATTTGAAGAGCCGTAACAAAATAAATCTTTTTAACTTTTTTTCTTTTGAGTGGTATCCGTTTGATGACCTTTGCGCACCATCAGCTCCGCAGCTAATTGCGGCTCCATCAAAGCTTTCAACAGCCATGAAGAATATTCAAAATGTTTTACCGGAGAAAACGCCAATGTATGTAACAGAATATGGTTATTCTGCCTACGAAGGCAAACCTGAAGTTGAAATTCAGGGCGCTCTGATGTACGCAGATATTCTTGGAAAATTTGTGGAACTGGGTGGAACGAAAAGTTTTTTATATGGTTATGAGCCAGCTTTTCTGCAACAATCATTTAATTGTGGATACGGAAATAATATGCTTTTGGGATTGAATGATTCCGGTAAAATAAATTACAAAACCGCTGCTTTTTATGGAACCAAAATGATAACCCATTTTTGGGCACAGCCAATGGATTCGGTTTTAGAAATTTTTCCAACGGAATGTAATATCAAAAATAAAAAAAGTCAATCAATTGTTTCAGCTTATGCGCTTCGTTCTTCACTTGGTAATTGGTCTGTAATGCTTATCAATAAAAATCCCCACAAAACTTTTTCAATAAGTATAAAAATTCAAAATTCGGATTTAAGTAAATCTGTTGGGTGGAATCCAACAAAGCTAATTCAATATAGTAAGGAACAATATAAATGGAAAGCCAATGGGCTGTATGGCCATCCGTCCAAATCAATGCCGCCGGTCATTGAAAAAATTAATGGAACTTCATCAATCACATTACCTCCTTTTTCTTTAACCGTGGTTAAAGGAAAGGGAGATAAAAAATCAGTGTATCTCCTGCCCGACTGATTCGGTCAGGCGGGGTTGCTTTACTATTGAAGTCTTCACTAATCTTTAAACAATGAGCCTGAAACGAAAAATTATAACTTCACTCTATCCATTACAAATGAAACTTTCAAAATTGACAGGTATGGGAATTAATATTTACGAAAATAAAGACAATGTTCAACCTCCGCAGGATTTTTATTCTCTGAAAGCTACTCTGAACAACGGCGAAGAAATTTCTTTTGAAAAATTTAAAAATCAAAAAGTGTTGATTGTAAACCTCGCTTCTCTTTGTGGCTATACGCCTCAATATGAAGAGCTGCAAAAATTGTATGAACACGTTGAGAATCTTGTTATTCTTGGTTTTCCGGCAAATAATTTTGGCAAACAGGAACCCGGAAGCGATGATGAAATCAGTAATTTTTGCAAGATAAATTATGGAGTAACCTTTCCTTTGTTTAAGAAAGATGATGTGACAGGAAAAGAAAAACAACCCGTTTATCAATGGCTTTCGGACAAAAATAAAAATGGCTGGAATGATATTGAGCCTGAATGGAATTTTTATAAATACCTGGTAGATGAAAATGGAAATTTGCAAAAAGTATTTTCGTCTTCTGTTTCACCGATGGATATAAACCTATAAGGTTTTGCTTCTTATTACTTTTACCGGAAACCTTATAGTTTTATACCGGGCATTTTTGATGATAATTGATGAGTTCTATCGGCGTTTTTTCAAATTCATAACCTGAATAATGGATTACGATATCATCTAAAACTTCTAATATTTCATCTACTTCTTTCAGCGTTACCAGCTTTCCGCGATACTCTTTTATATTAGGCAATCCTTTTAAATAATTGGTGTAATGGCGCCGCATTTCATTAATTCCAACCACAGGGCCTTTCCATTCAAAAGATTTGATGAGGTGTTTTTTGCAGACCTCTACTCTTTCTTCAACAGTCGGTGCGGGAAGGATTTCGCCAGTTTTTACATAATGAGTAATCTCATTAAATATCCAGGGATATCCAATAGCAGCGCGCCCGATCATAATGCCATCCACCCCATATTTATTTTTATATTCCAAAGCCTTTTGTGGAGAATCGATATCGCCATTTCCAAAAACCGGAATGGTAATTCTCGGGTTTTCTTTCACTTTTGCGATTAGTTCCCAGTTGGCGCTTCCCTTATACATCTGCATCCTGGTACGTCCATGGATCGCCAAAGCCCGGATCCCCACGTCCTGCAATCTTTCTGCTACCTCTTCGATATTTTTGGTGTCTTCATCCCAACCCAACCTTGTTTTTACAGTAACCGGAAGCGATGTACTTTTTACAACAGCATCCGTCAAACGAATCATCAAAGGAACATCTTTTAAAACACCGGCGCCGGCTCCACGCATCGCCACTTTTTTCACCGGGCAACCATAATTGATGTCCAACAAATCCGGATTGGTAGCGTCAACTATTTTTGCAGCAAGAGACAGGCTGTCTTCGTCTCCACCAAATATCTGGATACCCACGGGTTTTTCATAATCAAAAATGTCTAATTTTTTTTTGCTTTTGATCGCATCACGTATCAGCCCTTCGCTGCTGATAAATTCAGTGTACATCAAATGCGCTCCGCTATCTTTGCACACTGCGCGAAATGGCGGATCACTCACATCTTCCATAGGTGCAAGCAATAATGGGAATTCAGGAAGCTGAATAGTACCTATTTCAATCAAATTGAATAATGGGTGTTTTGATTAATAATTTTTATATCCTTCTTATCGCAAATCGTTTTTAAACTGATTTAAAAAAAATTCGGCTGTAAATTTACGCACTTAAAAATTGGCATTAACATGATTGACAAAAATTCAAGAAATTTTAGCTACCCGTCTCAATTCGGAATTTTGCTGGGACTGATAGGAGCGGGCGTGGTCATTGGAGCTATTGTTTCTTTTCTCATTTGGCTTGCTATAACGGGAAGAGGTATTACTACTATGGAAAGCGACATTCTGAATCCGAAGTATTATAGTGCAATCATGTGGATGCAGGCCATTTCTACTTTCATGATGTTTTTTCTACCCGTCTATTTATTTGCGCTTATCTGCTACAAGGATCCAACAAAATTTATGGGTTTTAATACCAAATTCAATTACAAACAAGTAATAATGGTCCTGGTAATTCTTGTTTTTACTTTTCCTCTTTCGGGAGCTTTGGCTGAGATGACCAAAGTGATCCCCATTCCCCATAGCTGGGAAATTTATTTTAAAGCAAAGGAAGCCGAGCGGGCATTGCAGGAAAAGGCGCTTATTCATATAAATACTTTCCCAAAATATTTGACTTCAATGATAATTATCGGGCTATTACCCGCCCTCTTCGAAGAAGTGTGTTTCAGGGGCGGCATTCAAAATATTTTGACACGATGGTTCAATGGCCCATGGATTGCAATACTTCTTACCTCGATTATTTTCAGCGCAGTTCATATTTCTTATTATGGCTTTTTTGTAAGGTTTTCTCTTGGCATTTTTTTAGGATTGATTTTTTATTATAGCGAAAGTTTATGGCTTAATATTCTTTTTCATTTTTTATACAATGGAGTGCAGGTCACGGCGCTTTATCTTGCGACTACTTCTTCCGGAAATGTTGCAGACCATTCAAAAGATATTGAAGAAAGCTTTCCCTTATGGGCTGGGGTTATTGCTCTCGTAATAGTCATCTTTGCCCTGATACGGTTCAGGGAACTTTCCCTGGCAGAGCAAAAAAAATATGTGATGCCTAAAGAAGATCCTGACGATTTTCATAACTGGATTGTTTAAGAAATACAAATCATATAATGGCGTTTGATACAAAAACATTCAGGACCCGCACATTGACTGCAATAATTTTTGCCCTGGTAATGCTCATTGGATTGCTGTGGAATCAATGGAGTTTTATAATTTTATTTACGATCATTCACTTTGGTTGTTGGTTTGAATTTATCAACCTTCTGAAAAAGATTGACCCGGTTCATTATAAATACAAAAGTCTTTTAGGATTATTATACATTACACTTCCCATTTTGCTGATAATCTGGATGCGGGTAAATCATATAGATTCCAGGAGTGATGATTATCTGAAGATCATTCCATGCGGAATTGTTTTTTCTATTTGGATTAATGATACAATGGCCTATATCGTCGGTTCTTTTATTGGGAAAACACCTTTGTCAAAAGTATCTCCTAAAAAAACACGGGAAGGAACATTGGGAGGGATTATTCTTTGCGTAATCCTGATTAGCTTGATCGGATATTTTACCCAGTATTATACGCTTATAGATTGGATCGCCATCAGTTTATTTTGCGGGATTTTTGGTACGCTGGGCGATCTTTTGGAAAGTAAGCTAAAAAGAATGGCAAACGTAAAAGACAGTGGATCGTTAATGCCAGGCCATGGCGGGTTTCTAGACCGTTTCGATTCAATGCTCGTTGCTATTCCCTTTGTCTTCGTATATTATGCTCTATTCATTGTGTGAATTAAATGTGCCAGTCTCCCCGCCAATTTTTATATTTGTACTTTAAATTTAGCCAATGAACATTCATAAGGAAGGATACCGTACAATAGCCATTGCTGTCCTGGTGTTCGGCGCGATAAATACTATTTTCTTTTATTTTTTTAGTACCGGAATGCCTTTGCTGTCATGGGTGATTTTTGGAATAAGCCTGGTCATGCTTCTTTTTATTATTTCATTTTTCAGGTCTCCCAGGAGAGCTTTCGTCACCGCCCATCACCAGGTAATTTGTCCTGCAGATGGCAAAGTAGTGGTAATTGAAGAAACTTTGGATCCGGAATATTTCAAGGATAAAAGATTGCAGGTCTCCATTTTTATGAGCCCCGCTAATGTTCATATCAACAGAATCCCTATGTCGGGAACCGTGGCATACAGCCAATATCATAAAGGAAAATATTTAGTAGCCTGGAATCCTAAATCATCTACTGAAAATGAACGCCATTCCGTGGTGATCAAAAGTGACAGCGCTATAATACTCGTTAAACAAATTGCCGGAGCAATGGCCAAACGAATTGTAAATTATCTGAAAGTGGGCGAAAATGTGTCCCAGGGAAATGAAATGGGTTTTATAAAATTTGGAAGCCGGGTAGATGTTTTGCTGCCGGTAGGAACGAAGTTGAATGTATCTCTTAATCAAAAAGTCAAAGGTGGGATTACCGTATTAGCTACTATTGATACACTTGTCCCCATTGCTGGAGAAGAGATCGCCACCAATGATTCAGCTTTAATTTAAGCGAGTGGATCAACAAATACATAAGATTTTTATTTTAGATTCCCTTTTTTAAATTAAGCACAAATTCATTCAAAATTTTTTTGATCCTTTCGGGTTCCATTTCCGGGCTTTTAAAATGAAAGAACTGCACTTTTTCAATCGTTTTTTTAAGAGAAAATTTTTCCTGCTGCGCTGAATAAAAATACTGTTTTTCCAAAAGATACTTTGCAAGATATTCCTGTTCGGTTTGTCCGGGTGTAGGAACTAAAATCGCCTTCTTCCGAAGGAGGGATAAATCCATAACAGAAGTATAGCCGCTTCTACATAAAACCAGTTTTGATTTTGCCAAAATTATATTCATCTCATTTGCTGAAAGATGATTTTCGATCGTCACATTTTTAAAATTCTCAGGCTTTGTTTTTTGCCCCGGAAGTCCACGGATCAAAATAATATTCCCATCAATTTCTTTGATCTGTTCCAGAATATTCTTTTCAAAAATTGTTCTTTGTGGCTCAGGCCCCGAAAGGATAATCACCAAATCATATATCTCTTTGCTGCTCGGAATGGAGGTAAATCTTGACAATACTCCTAAGTAAGTCAGGCCAGATGGTAATTTTTTGGGATGAGAAAGCTCGCCGGCGAGTCCATTTTTTTCCTGGTCAGGCACCCAGCACGAGGTATATTTTTTAATAAAATAATAATGAATTTTTTGGGCAACTGATTCAGTAAACCTGTTGCCTGTTTTAATGTATAACTGGTGGGTAATATAAACAGAAGGGATATTTTTATGGTACATTCCAAAACGGTTATCAGAAATTACCGCGTCAATAAAGTAAGTTTTAACCGTTTTATTCAACCACCTATTTTCTTTCCATATCCTGAAAATAACTGCTGGAACCTGGATAATTAATTTTAAGTTAAAGAATTTTTTATAACGGCTATATCTAATTTCATAGCCTTTATACCGTAAAATTACGGCCTGTGGAAATTCATTTTTTAACAAAGAATCAGCTTTTTTATCAGCCACTATGTATACATCGCAGCCCAAAAAGATAAGTTCCCTAATAATTGGAATACAGCGGGTTGTATGGCCAAGGCCCCAGTCAACCGGAGCTATTAAAATCCTCGGGCCTTGCCGTTCCTTACAGAATTCTTTTCTTTTTTTCAAATATTTTGCAATATTTATTGGTGAAAATAGTTTAATTTGGTGGTATGATTTATTAATTGAATGCAGTTATGGCTAATAACTAATTTCAATTTCACTAAACATAAAATATTCAGATATTAAATGAAAAACGTAAACCGGGCCTTGTTGATATTATTAGTTATTCTTTCTGTTATTGCGATGAGCTGTAGTGCATCACGCAAGAGCAAAACGGGATGCGAATGTAATAGTAACATGGTAGGTTATTAAAAATCACAATTAAAATGGACAAATTCAATAGAGATCTTTTGGTATTGTTCAAAGAAAAATCAAACCCCCAATCCATTGAGCATGAAGTGGAACTTCTTCATGAACTTCTTTTTTACGTTGAAAAGATTGAAAACCTGGTAACAGTTTACGAAGTGATTGATGTTAACCGGTACAAAATTTCTTCAGACAAAAAATTAGTGCGCGAAACATTTAGCAACCAGATTTTGAAGCCTTTTGTTTTTTTGAATAACAAAAATTAATTGGGCAATTTATTCTTTTATCATCCAGACTTCTTTTCCGCGTAATAACCTGTCAAGATCAGCTACATTCCTTTCTTTAGCATCGTCAATTTGTTTTGACATGATGTCTTCATAACAAGGACGTTCACTTTCATAAAAGACTCCAAAGGGCCTTGGGAAATGATGATTCGAAGATTTAGCTTCTTCAGAAATCCTTGTAAGTATCTGTGCTTTATAAAAGTCTCTTTCATCATGAATCCAGAGGTCGTTCATACTAATACCTCCATTTAAATCTACCACTTCCGGCTGTAATCCATTTAATCTGATTCCTTTATTTTTTTCTGTACCAAAAACCAAAGGTTCACCTTGCACGAGAAAAACCGTTTCTTCAGGTTTCGACTTTTTGTCCGTAAATATTTCAAAAGTTCCATCGTTAAAAATGTTGCAGTTTTGATATATCTCAAGGAAAGAAGAACCTTTGTGATGGGCAGAACGCAACAACATTTCCTGCAGATGCCTGGGGTCCCTGTCCATTGTCCGGGCCACGAAAGTAGCATCGGCACCTAATGCCAGCGCTGCGGGATTAAAAGGGTGATCTATACTTCCCATCGGAGAACTTTTAGTGATTTTTCTTTGTTCACTGGTGGGCGAATACTGACCTTTGGTCAGTCCATAAATTTCATTATTAAAAAGTAAAACATTTACGTCGAAATTCCGGCGAAGTAAATGAATGGTATGGTTGCCACCAATGCTCAAAGAATCACCATCTCCTGTCACGATCCAAATGCTCAGTTCGGGACGGCTCGCTTTTAAACCACTGGCAATTGCCGTAGCACGCCCGTGAATGCTGTGCATTCCATAGGTATTCATGTAATAAGGAAAACGGCTGCTACAGCCTATTCCAGAAATAATTACAAAATTTTCTTTTGGAATTCCCAGCGTAGGAAAAACCCTTTGAACCTGTGCCAATATTGAATAATCCCCGCATCCCGGGCACCAGCGGACTTCCTGGTCGGTAGCAAAATCCTTTGCAGTTAGTTTCTGAGGAGCAATAGCAATGTCAGTCATTTTTATTTATTAGAATAACAAAGTTAGCATTTACGCCGTTTATGAAATCAAAGGAACTTGTGAAATAAGGAATTTTTTACAAAAGATTCTCTGCCTGAATTTTAAAGATTATTTTTTAATTCCAACAGGAACAATTTTACTTTTTCAAGAGATTCTATCATTTCATGTTTTTCCCCCGCGGCTTTATTATTTTTTATAAATTCTTTGGCGCCTTCAATGGTATATTTTCTTTCACGCAATAAATGATAAATCATTTTCAGATTTTTGATGTCTTCGGGCCTGAAAAACCGGTCTCCCTTGCGATTTTTCTTTGGTTTTAGAATGGTGAATTCTTTTTCCCAATACCTGATCAGCGAAGTATTTTCATTAAACATCTCTGCCACATCGCCAATAGAATAATATTGTTTTTGAAAAAGTACCTCATCTTCCGGAACATTTATCACATCAGGTTCTGCATTATATTCTTTCAGGCTTTTCCTGCCCCGTTTTGATTTTGGTTTTATTTGTTGCTTTACTGTTTCCCTGGTTTTGTTTTTTTCAGTTGGATCATCATCAAAAGAAAAATTGATCTGTGTAAGTGGCATATTTCATTATATTTTGAGATGTAACCTATGCTGTTATCCTGCAAATTTAAAACGATCTGTTTGTAAATGACCTCAAAGCAAATACCTTTGCCCCGTTAAAATTTTTATCTAACAAAGATACCTTCTTAAAAATCAAACAAATCTTTAAAATTCTTTCCCAATATGATGCAAAGTGAGGAAATACGGCAACTTTTTCTTGATTTTTTTAAAAGCAAAGAACACCAAATTGTTCCTTCTGCACCGATCGTAATAAAAAATGATCCGACATTGCTTTTTACCAATGCCGGCATGAACCAGTTTAAAGAGTATTTTTTGGGAAATAAAACTCCGCCTTATTCACGCGTTGCCGACACACAAAAGTGTTTGCGCGTGAGTGGCAAACATAATGACCTCGAAGAAGTAGGCGTGGACACGTATCATCATACGATGTTTGAAATGCTGGGTAACTGGAGCTTTGGAAATGCGTTTGGAAATCCTCCTTCTTATTTTAAAGAAGAAGCGATTGCGTGGAGTTGGGAATTGCTTACAAAAGTTTATAAAATTCCTGTTGAAAATTTATACGTTTCTGTTTTCGAAGGAGATAAAAAGTAAGGATTACCGGCTGACGAAGAATCATTGAATTTTTGAAAAAACTGGGT
>JBIQMJ010000026.1:0-20929 GCA_044463445.1 Segetibacter koreensis | reverse complement strand
AAGCAAAGACAGGCTTGCGATACATCCATTGGCCTTCCGTAAAATCAGGGAATTCAACTGTTTGATTTCCTAACGTAATTGAATGTTCGCTTAAAGGTGTGATGGCGCTGTAAACCGCTGCATCATACACATCCATCGGCGTTGGCATTTTTCTTTTGATGGATTCAACAAAAGCATGAATCACAAAAAAATCCATTCCACCGTGACCTGCACCATGTGTTTCTTTGCTCCATCTTTTCCACAGCGGATGATCGTATTTGTCAAACCACGATTGGGCATTATCCCACTGATCATTCTTTTCCGATTTGTCCTGGATATAAATACTATTGTTCACATCCATCCACAAACCTTCGGTGCCCTGTACACGAAAACCTAAGGAATAAGGCCGGGGCGAATAAGTATCATGTTGCAATAAGATGGTCTCACCGTTCGCACAATTAATCGAAGTGGTAATCACATCCCCTGCTTTAAACTTCACTTTTGCATTTGGATGATCTTCTCCTCCAACTTTTACAATGTGATTATGAAGCCCTCTTGTTTTTGAAGAAAAAGAACAGAGGGAAGTAAAACGGTTTCCACGATTAATATCAATATACTGAGCAATCGGTCCGATGCCATGTGTTGGATACAAATCGCCATTGCGGTGAACCGAATGTTCGGTACGCCAATGTGCTTCAGAAAAACCTTTTTCTCCAAACTCCACTCCATGCCCGTATGTATGCACTCCGTCATTAAATAAAACTTCTCTTAGATCATGCTGATATCCGCCCTGCAAATGAATTAATTCGCCAAACAACCCTTGCCGGACCATATTCAAAACCGCCATCACATCCCGGCGATAACAAACATTTTCCAACATCATTACATGCGCATTATTTTTTTCTGCGGCTTTCACTACGTCCCAATGATCCTGCAACGTAATTCCTAATACTACTTCGGTAGCAATATATTTCAGGCCTGCATCCAGTGAACCTAATATCATTGGCTTATGCCATTCCCATGGTGTGACAATTAAAACCCCGTCCGGCTTTTCATACTGCACCATTTTTTGCCAGGCATAATTATCGCCGGTATAAATTTTCGGCATTTTCTTTCCGCTCTTTTCTATCATCGCTTTTGATTCTTTTAACACCCTGTCATCTACATCGCAGATAGCAACCAGGTCTACATCATCTCTTCTCAAAAGCAAATCGAGGTGGCCTTTTCCCCTGGCTCCTACTCCAATTATGGCAAGGCGGACTTTTGGTTGATCTTTAGAGGTGGCAAAAATATTTGATGAAGGGAAAAGCGACAATCCAATTCCTGTCAGCGCGGTATTTCTGATAAAATCTTTTCTTTTCATGATTATTTTTTTAATGAAAATACAGGCATGGCCTTTTTTGACAGGATGAATATAAAAACATTTACAGAGATATTTCCATGCAAACGATTGAGTGATTTATTTTTTTATTCAATCAGCTACAAATTGTATCCTTGTTCGCTCTTCCCTTATTCATTCTTTCTTCTCAATTCTTTAAGCCAATCTGGATTTTTGAAAATAAAAATTCGGGTTATTTGTTTGTTCACTGTAAGAAAAGTTAGACAGAAATATTTTAGGTCAGGAAATCAGCTACCCACATTCTGTTAACAACTTTCGTGGACAAAATACGTCCATGAAAGCCATAATTATTAAATTTGGAAAAAATTCATCCTAAAATGGCATCGGGGAAAAAGAACATTACAACAATAGGCGAAAAAATCAGGGCGTTAAGAGAGAAAGCTAATCTCTCTTTAAGAGAAGTCACCAGCAATATTGGAATTGACACCTCTTTATTGGGCAAGATAGAACGCAACGAAAGACAACCAACAAAAGAGCAGCTAAAACAAGTTGCTGCCTTTTTTAAAGTGAATGAAAAACAGCTCATAAAAGAAATGCTTAGCGACCAATTTGCTTATAGAATAATTGAAGAAGAAGCAGACCTTGACACATTAAAAGTTGCAGAGGAAAAAGTAGAATATTTAAAGAAACACAAAGTTTAACAGACATGACATATCAGGCACGAGCATTAGAATTAGATTTATTTCCCGACGAAGTAAAAGTTGAACAGAATTATACTGCCACTTTTGCCGACAATATGAAAATGCCTATTCATAAATGGTATAGATACACAGCAGGATTTTCGGCAGATTGGGTAAGTGAGCTAATCAGAGAGGAAAGAAAGAATGGACGAACAAGAATAATTGATCCATTTGCCGGCTCCGGAACTGTATTGATTGAAAGTGAATTTGCAGGAGTTGAATCATTCGGTGTTGAGGCACATCCATACATCTATAAAATTGCTAAGGCAAAATTGAATTGGAATTTCCCTGCTGAGATGTTTAGGGAAAAAGCTCTTGCATTACTTAAGAAAGCAAAAAACAAAACAATAACTCAAACGGAGTTTCCTAAATTAATTATGAGTTGCTATCCATTGGAGACAATCCAAAGATTGGAAGCTCTCAAACAAGTATGGCTTGAAAAAAAGCAAGAGGAAGAAGTTAAAAATTTTAATTGGTTTATTATTACTTCAATTCTTCGCACAACTTCTCCGGTTGGAACAGCACAATGGCAATACATTCAACCCAACAAAACAAAGTCGAAAGTAATTGACCCATTTGTAGCGTTTGAAGCAAAAGTTAACGAAATGTATTTGGATATGAAACGAACACAAAACCGTTTCAAAAATGTGGTTCATTCAATCATTCTAAATGAAGATGCAAGAAATATTCAGTCTATCCCTGATAGTTGGGGCGATTTGGTAATTACTTCACCACCTTATGCTAACAATTACGACTATGCAGATGCAACACGACTTGAAATGACTTTTTGGGGAGATATAAGTGGTTGGGCAGACTTACAGGATAATGTAAGAAAACATTTAGTGAGAGCCTGTACACAACACGTTTCAAAATTGGGCGACAGTATTAAAGATATTTTAGCAAATCCGAGATTAGATATAATCAAGCCCGAACTTTTGGAAGTATTTGAAACCTTGAAAGAAGAACGTTTAAAACATGGAGGTAAAAAGAATTATCATTTGATGATTGCCGCTTATTTCAATGACCTCGCAGACGTATTTCATTCATTAAGGCGAGTTACAAATGATAACTGTAAAATGTGTTTCGTTGTAGGCGATTCTGCTCCGTATGGAATTTATGTTCCGGTTGACAAATGGCTTGGTGAGATAGCTGTATCAGCAGGGTTCAATGATTATTCATTTGAAAAGTTGAGGGATAGAAACGTAAAATGGAAAAATAGAAAGCATACAGTTCCTTTACACGAAGGACGACTTTGGATTAATAGTTAAGCAATGGCAGAATCTTTATCGCACAAGTTTGGGCAAATAATTGGTGACCTCTTGGAATTAGCCTTGGAATCGCATCTTGAAAAGTTTGCTAAAAAGCATAAACTCTATCTTGATAAAAAGGGAGAGCGGAAAGGTAGAAAAGGTAAGAAAGTGTCATGGGTCGATGGCAACAATAATAAGCATGACTTAGACTTTGTGCTGGAAAGAGGCGGGACTCGCGAAGTTGTAGGAGTTCCGGTAGCCTTCATTGAATCGGCATGGAGGCGTTATACCAAACATTCCAGAAACAAAGCCCAGGAAATACAAAGCGCTATTTTACCATTAGCAGGAAAGTACCAAAGTTCTTCCCCATTCATTGGTGTTGTACTGGCAGGCGTATTTACTTCAGGAGCATTAAGTCAACTGGAATCTAATGGGTTTACTGTTTTATACTTTCCATATGAAACAGTAGTAAAGGCATTTAAAAAATTTAGAATTAACGCTTCATTTGATGAACAAACAGCAGAAGCAGATTTTAGGAAAAAGATTGACAGTTGGATTAAACTTCAAGACAAAGGGGGTGTAGCAAAAGAACTTGCAAAACTAAATAAGAAAGAAGTTAATAAATTCCTTGAATAATTGACACATTCCGTCTCACGGTTTATTGAACGTATTATTTTATTACCCTTGCATGGAAAGGAAACAGAAACAAACAGCATAATCGAAGCAATAAATTTCGTAAAAGAATATTCAGAATCTCAATTCAAACTTTCGCTTTCAAGATATGAGGTTATTATCCGTTACAATACCGGAGACAAGATCGAAGCAAGTTTTAAGGATAAGAAGGATTGTGTAAAGTTTTTGGAAAGTTATAAGTGAATGAGCTCTTCTCGCTTCTCTTTGTTCGTGTCCACGAACCCCTCCCTCTTATTATCGGCGAATCCAGCGGGTTGTACACCATCAAAAATCCTTTCTCTTTCAGTTGAGGATTTACATGCAATATGGCATCATAATCTCTTCCATCAGGGCGGCGCAGATGAATGATATCGGAATTTAAAATATCACGGTATTTTTTATACCAGCTCACTTCTTTTTTTACAAGCGCTTCAGTGGCGGGTGCATCAAATAAACGCGGGCCACGATAACAGGCCTGGGCGCCACTTCCAAAGTTTTGTACCAGGTGTGCTTTATAATCTTTTAAATGTTCAGACAATGGCTCAATAGTAGCCGCAGCGCCGCCTCCATGATATTGCGTAAGCGGAACAAACGTCCAGCCCATGGAAGGCGTTTTATTCCATGTGCCGTCAAAAATATTTTGACGTTCTATAATCACCTGCCGGTCGCGCGGTAATGACCAGTCCGTTTCCCGATAACCCATTCCAACCTTGTTGGTCCCGTTAAAAAAATACCAGTCGGGCGCATTGATGTAAACATCATTTTTTCTCAGGTCGCGATAAAAAGAAATACTCAGCCACCATTGCTTCCATTGAGAATCGTACATATCATCGTGGCCCGGATGCGAAGTGGAAGCACAAATATCGCCAGGGTAAGGGCCGTCATGTTCCAACAAATCAAAACCCGTTTTGGCAATAAATGTTTTTAATTTTTTCAGATAAGCAAGCCCTCACCCGCTTCCGAGACAAGGTGCATTTTCAAAAATAGCGCCGCCCGGCTTTCCTGTTTTGGGATTGATCACATCATCTTTTGCATCTACCGTTCTGCTCGAAAACAAAGAATAGCCGCCCATTTCAATTCCTTTGCTGTGGGCATAATCCACCAATGATTTTATTTTTTGAATGTTGGTTTCGCTGGTATCTTCCATATTGAGACCGCTGCCGAAACTCAGAATGATCATTTCAAAACCTGTGGCTGCGCATTGATCCACGGCGGTTTTTGCTATTTGCGGATCGGTAGAAGTAAGATGAAGAAAGATCGGGTTTTCAGTGGTCCACGGCGCCAGCAGGCGATACATTTTTCTTTCTGCAAGTCCGCAACGCTCTTTGTCATAACTGTCATACATCATTTCATAGGTATGAAAAGCTTCAAATTTTTGATGAGGCTGCAAACGGTAACCGGGGCCAATCGGCGGGCTGCTTTCCAGCAGGCAGGGAGTTTGTAAATTATAATTTACCTGCGAAGTATATAAAGAATCCGGAAGCCAGTAGGTAGTATGATCTGAATATTTGGAAGTCATATCGCCAAAGGAATAATCGCTTTGCACATTGATATGCGGGGTAGCCAAACGCCCGTCTCCGCCCACTACCGATTCCGCTTCTACCACAGAAAGAATTTCATTTTTAAATGAGTTGATCGTAATCATTTTTTCACCCAAATTCTCAACGGTCACCCATTTGCTCATCAACGGAATATTGTCGTACATCTCATAGTGAATAGCAACTCTTATTGATTTCAAATCCTGGTTAGGCGCCTCAAAATAAAAAATAATTTCTTTTCCTTTTGGTGGCCATTGATTGTTCAAAACCCATCGCCTGGCTTTCCACGGAAACCGCGGTTGAATATTTTTAATCTCAAAATCTTTCAAATGAAATGCTTTTGGATCAGCGCTAAATTTTTCAAGCCAGTCGTATTTCAGGTAAGCATATTCGAACTGCCCGTTTACGCCACCAAGATTATAAGCTACGCCATCTATTTCGATTTGCGCTTCAGGCTGAATGGCTCTGAGCATTTCCTGCTGCGTCATCAGGTTGCGGAAACTAAAACAGGTAAAATAAGTCTGCATGCGAAATCCGCGGCTTACGAGTCCATTGGAAATAATTAAATCTTTTCCGTTTTCACTTTTATATACACCCGCCGTATCATGAACATTTCCTAATAACCAATCGCCTTTCACAGATAAATTCTCCTTTGAAGAATAAGCAGGAAACCGATTCAACTTTTGCAAAAAAATATTCTGTGAGATAATTGAACTGATAAAGAAAAAAGAAACAAAGCAGCTAAATAATTTTTTCATTTAATAAAATTGAGCTGCTATAAATGTAGCAATAAAAATATTGGATGGTTAACCTTGACTGAAAAACGAAGATGCATTTCACTTTACAGTAAACGGATTTTTATTCCTGATTTTTATTTTCATTTTCTTACTCCATCAAGTCAAAGCCTTGCCCATAAAAGGATCTGTCTTGCTATGATTGCCTGTTTCCACTCGTCCTGCATATCTTTTTTCAAAAAACTTATTGCCGTTGATTTTTACGGAAACATCATACCAGTTAAAACTTTTTTCAAGATTCAAAACAATTTTTTTGGTTTCTTTTTTATTCAAAACAAAAGGTCGCATTTCATTTTTATAAGAATCGTCGTTGATCTCTATGGTATAATTTTCATCACTAAAATTTTTTAATAACAGAATGGCGTTCCCGGTGGGCTTTTTTGATGATTGGTTCATCCGTTCATAATCAAACTTAATGCTGACAAGCGGATCGTTGACATCGCCTGAAAATTCCCTGAAAAATCCATTGGGGCCATACACTCTCAAATGATAGGAACCTTTTTCAAAATTTTCCAATGGCCATTCTGCTTTTAGTTCATCACCGGCTCGCACAGCGTATGACCATGCTTTCACCTCCTGGTATAATTTCCGGCCGGTTTCACCGGAAGCATACTTTCCCGGTGCGTATACATTGAAGGGTGCACCCGCTGACCCGAGGCCAAACAATTCATTACCTGCAGAAAAAATTATTTCAAACTTTTTTTTATCATCACTCAACTCACCGTTCGCGGTAAGTTCGTAAGGCAATGCGCATGAATTCCTGACTCCAGCTTCCTGCAGGGGAAGCAATGAAGATCCAAAAAGATCATTTTTTAATTCATCTATTTCATCCTTATGCAAAGCCCTGAAGTCCGTCGGTAGTTTTTTAAATTTCGCATTATAGATTTTTTCTACAAACGCGTCACGCCCCAAAAATTCAGGAAGAATTATTGTTTCATCATTATAAGGCCTGAACGCAGAAGTAAGATTGCCCGTAACAGTCCTTCGCCAATCACTGATGTTGGTTTCTTTAATTTCCTTACCCGTTTTTTTGGAAAGAAATTTTTCCAAAAATTGTAAAGTTGAAGTATGATCAAATACTTCTGAATTGACCCAGCCACCTCTTGTCCATGGAGATGCAATTAACATTGGAACTCTATAACCTAAGCCCACAGGGCTTTCGCGCGCATCTTCCTTATCAACAGTATCCCGTGACAATTCTTCCTGCAAGGTTACGTATTCAGGAGCGGTATCAATCCCATCAGATACTTTTCCACTGTTCAAATCACCGGGCCGCGGTGCAGTAAAAGGGGGAATATGATCAAAGTATCCGTCGTTTTCATCATAATTCAGAATAAAAATTGTCTTTTTCCATACGTCCGGGTTTTTGGTTAAAATATCCAATACTTCCGAAACGTACCAAGCGCCAAACCACGGCGCACTGGGATGGTCAGAAAAATTTTGCGGAGCCACCAGCCACGAAACGGTGGGTAACTTTCCATTATTTACCTCTTCCCTAAACCGGTGTAATACATCGCCCTTGGGTAACAAAATATTCCGTTCTGTTCCATTATCATCATAAGTAAACGTTTCGACCTTGTGATAATCCGAATCGTTTACGTTGGTAGTAAAAGCATTTTTATGAAGATTTTTTTCATAGCCAGATAGCTTCTCAAAATTTTCTTTGCTCCACATTACTGTCTCTTTCTTATATTTTTCAAGTTGTTGTTGTTTCTGGTCAATTTTTTTCTGAATTTTCTTTGCATGATTTTTATTAGCCTTTTTCAGATCAACTTGTAAGGCGGCAATTTCATCAGGTAGTTCGCCTGTTCTTTTTTTCAAAAAATCAATATGCGCTTTGTGAAAACGGACATGGTATTGACTGAACCATTCCAAATTATTGTCAGTAAAATTAGCAAGCCAGCTTTCAGCATCTCCTTCCAGTTCAGTTTGCACACTTATTTCATTTTGATACACCCGCCATGAAATTCCGTTTTCCTCCAGTATTTCAGGAAAAGTTTTATAGTTCGCTTCGCGGTTATAATATAAATCAGAATTACGCACATCGGCCGGTGCGCCGGGTTCTGCACGAATTTTCCCAGCCCAGAAAAAAGTACGGTTGGTGGTAGTACCCGTAAGAGAGGAGCAAAAGTTTTGGTCGCACACGGTGAAAGCATCTGCCAATGCATAATAGAAGGGAATATCTTCCCGATTATAATATCCCATTGTCAATGGCATGTCTTTATATTCTTTACCAGGCTGTTTTGCTTCCAGCCATTTATTGTATTTGCCATCGTTGCGGGCATCTGTTTGATCTTTCCAGGAATGAGGAAGGCCGCCCATCCAGGTAGCTTTGGTGTCATTTATATCGAGGTGAAAAGGCACATATTTTTTCCCATTCTTATTAGTTTGCAACCAAACGGGATCGTTACCAGGCAAGCTTATTATACGCGGATCATTAAATCCACGCACGCCCTGCAAAGTTCCAAAACAATGATCAAACGATCGGTTTTCCTGCATCAGGAAAACAATATGTTCAGCATCCATAAATGTAGAGCCTGCTTCAGGGTTAATGGCAATCGCTCTTTGAATAGAGGCAGGAAGGCTGCTCCAAAGACTCACACCACTAGCCACCATGGAGGCTTGTTTTAAAAATTCTCTTCGTGTACCCATGAAAAACCTTTATGTTTTGAATATTTTTTATTTACAAACCATGTCAATCTTTTATCAGCGCCGAATATAACTTTCCTCTATTAAATGCAGATGGCCTTTCACTTATTTTTTCAACAAATGAAAAACCAACATCATGAAACAATTTTTTCAATGATAAAAAATTGATTGGATACGGAACCCAATGGTTGGATATTTCCATATTATATTCCACTACAATAAAACAACCCTTTTCATTAAGATGCATTTTTATTTTTTCAAGAAAAGATTTTTTGTCTTTTACATAATGAAGAGAATTGGCCATTACTATTCCATCCAGATTATTAAATGGCAAAGGTGTTTTTTCAAAATCTAATTCAACCGGTTTTATCAAAACATTTTTTAAAGAAGGATTTTTATTGAATGAAGATAGATTTTTATCAACCGCATAAATGGTGCTTTCATCCTTCAACAAACTGGCCAAGGCATGAGTAAAAAGCCCGGAACCACAGCCTAAATCAGCCCAAACACTTTTTGTTTCAACGTTATTTTTTTTATTTCGAATTAAATCAATGGCCTGCTGTAATTGCATCTGTCGCTTTATTTTATAAAAGAACAAAGAATGTTTTTTGAAATCTCCTTTATTTCCTGAACCAATTAAATTTACAGTAAAAGGATTTTTATGACAGATTTTTATTTTATCGAAGCGAATAAATTTGATGAACAAAAAGCCCTGCCAGATAATCCGGCAGGGGAATTTTTATTAAAGGCTCTGAATGAAACTGATTAATCAAATTTCATTTCTATCTCTCTATTTTAAGAGCCACATCTTATTATTAATATCATCCACACCTCCATACTGACTGTTTAATGCATCAATCAGGTTCTGTTTATTATAATTCAACTCAGATGAAGGATAAAGCCAGCGCACAGGTATGGCATTTTTATCATTTACATTCAATGAAGTTGCCGGATTGATTGGAAATTCAGGATAGCCTGTTCTGCGTTGTTCAAAAAATGCGGAAATAGGATCCTGCATAAATTGGAGTAAGTAACGCTGCATCCAAATCTGTTTTAATTGGTCAGCCGGATCAGATTTAAACGCCGCTTCTCCTGTAAAATAATCACCAATGTAAGATTGAGTGATAGGCATTCCATGAACGTAAGAAGGATCCACCGGTAAATAAGTTGCCAGCGCAGCTTTTACACCTGATTCATAATAATCTGCCGCATCACCACCGGTAGTAATCCATCCCAAAATCCTGGCTTCTGCCAAAATCAATTGTTGTTCTGCATAAGAAACCATAATACGGGGATCACCAGCCTGAACGGCCAGGTAGCGTGAATTCAAAAGTGAATAATCATCATTGATTAAATTAGCAGTTATCGTATTATAATCTTCTCCAACATTTGCCCCAACATACGCTGCAGTATCAGATTCTGTAAGGCCACCAGCGATTTTTGATTTGGCAGGATTGGCGAAATAAAATAATCTGTTGTCATTCAAATTTTTCAAATTACTCAGTACCAAATGACTGACAATCGTTCTGCTTGTGAACAGATCATTGGTACCAGATAATGGATGTGGGTTGGTAGCTGAATAAGCCAATCCGAGAAAGCCCGTTCCGGGTTGAAGCAATTCGTTGCTATTTACTATATCTGAAAATCTTCCTTTCACATTCAGATTAGCGTCGTCTACTTTATTACTCAACGACATCAATACTTTTAAAGCAAATGAATTGGTAGCCCTCCTCCATTTATCCGGATCGCCATTGTAAGGTGTTGGGTCACCATCAAATTTGACTCCTTGCGCAAAAAAGCCATCTGCTTCTTTCAGTCCATCTAATATCCCTTTAAACACATCTTCCTGGGTATCATATTTTGCTTTTATATCTCCTGACGCCCCTAAACCACTATTGCTATACGGAATGTCGCCAACTTCCATTGTTAGATAATAAAACATAAATGCCTTACAAAAAGCGCCCAATCCTTTATAGGAATTTTCCATTGAACTTCCGGAAGCATAAGTAACCATGCTGTTGATGTTCGGAAGAATAGTCATCGGGCCGAAATCAGTGGCCCCCAGATAATTATACTGGGAGGCCAGCATGGTTTCATTCCCATAAGCGATATACTTTGACAGTCCATTGTCTGAAAGAAAGGCCTTGGCATCGCGGCCCTGGAATTTCAGATCCTGTAAAATTACTTTGGTAGCCAGCAATGATGAGTTTACTTTTTCCGTAGCATTCGGATTGGTATTAATTTCGTCAAATTTATTACAGGATGCCAGCAAAATGAGGCTGAGCATGATTAATGATCCTGTATTTTTAAATATCTTGTTCATAGTATTTTTATTTTTTTTGTTCAACAGGCCATTAAAAATCAAGTTTAATATCAACTCCGATATAACGCAGCGAAGGGTCAGAAAAATTCTCTGTGCCGCCATCGATATCAGAATATTTAAATTGTTTAGCCCAATAAAGCAAATTCTGGCCTATAAGAGAAACTGCGATTCCCTTTGAATTAATTTTTTGAGCCACAGACTTCGGAACATTGTAGGTCAAAGCAACTTCTCTTAATTTTAAAAATGTGGTGCTATACAAATCAACAGGTGAAGGATTTCCTCCCCATGCTGTTCCTTTATGCAAAGCAGTGATGTAAGATTTATAAGTTGTGTGAATATCGTTCGGCGCAAACTCCCTCGTATCACTCACTACATGATAATTGGCATCATAAGTTATAGTGCCTGAAACTACTTTTACACCCTTACCCAAATAATTGGAAGTGCCCGGGTTGGTTGCATCCTTATATCTTTCCTCTGTTAATGAATTAGGATGATTTCCCGAAATCCACATGTACATTTCTGTGGTAGATTGCGCCAAACCTCCCACTCTTCCATCCATAGAAAGACTGAGTGAAAAGCTTTTATATTTTAAGGAAGTATTAAAGCCCCAAACCCAATCGGGGTCTGAATATCCTGCTAATGAAAGAATTGGCTTATAGGTCGGTTTACCATTATTAAAAACAATGTCACCCTTGTTATCGGTTTGATATTCATTGATGGCGTAGTAGTCAACGCGCTTACCCACTTTTACCCAATCCCTGTTATTTACAGAATATTGAGAATCAAGCCTTGTAAAATAGGTGGCATATTTTGTCCAGTTAAAGCTAACATTCCAGGTAAAATCTTTTGACTTAAGGGGAGTTGCATTTAAAGTTACTTCAATGCCTTTGCGGGCGCGCTCTTCATTGCTGTTGATATAAACAGAACTATATCCGGATGAAGGACTAATAGGCGCTTTTACGATAAAGTCGTACATTTTTTTTCTGTAAAGCGTAATATCCAGGGAAATGCGGTTGTCAACGAAACTGGCATAAGTACCCACTTCAGTGGAAGCAGAACCTTCTGCGTGAATATTTGAAGGCCGGATGCTTGTTGGGAAAGAAGCAGAACTCATCGTTCCCCATGAATTGGGAGAAATGGAATAAACATTATTAATATCATAAATACCCGCAGGAGTTTTATAAGTGGTCCATGAACCTCGCAATTTCCAAAAAGACAACCAATTATTGTGATCAAATAATTCACTTGGAATAAAACTACCGGAAACACTCGGATAAAAATAAGAACGGGTGGCTTTGGGCAATGTGGAAGCCCAGTCATTCCGGAAAGTTCCTTCTGCGAAAGCCAGGTTTTTATAACCAACACCTACTTTCCCGTAAAGACTGTTTATCTGTTGTTTACTTACTAATGAATTCACAGATACCGGGTTTATGGAAGATTTCAAAGAATAAAATGCCGGAATTGATAAGCCTCCCTGTGTCAAGGCTTCAATTCCTTCATTTTGTTGGTAGTAAATAGTTCCTCCCACAAAACCATCTAAAGAAAAATCCTTCAGCTTTTTCTTTGCAGTCAACATCGCATCCGTATTGCTGCTAAATCCCCGGCCTATACCGACATTATAAGATCCCTTTTGCGATTCTCCCCATACCTGGCTTCCCCCGTCTAAAACGGTAGTAGCGCCGCCTCCCTGGAAAGATCCTTTAGAGATCCTGATTTCCTGCTTATTGCTGTAATTATCATACCCCGTTCTTATCATCGCTTTGAGCCAGTCATTAATATCATAATTGGCCGTGAACTGCCCGTTAAAAACATCTTTGTTATAAGAATGAATACGTTGAAACCGGTCAAAATAAGGATTATTAATTGTGGCAGTATAACTGCTGTTTTGAACTTCATTAGGCACCAGCCAATAATCTTTATAATCCTTAATATTCCAGTCAGGAGAACCCCAAACGAGCAGGCTATACATTGGGTCATAACCTGTATAGCCATTAAATCCCATATTGGGGGCCGATTGATTATTGTAAGCAATAGAGGTAGTAAGAGAAAAACGTTCTAGTTTAATATCTCCGCCAATGCTGTAAGCAAGTTTGTCAAAACGGGAATTAGGGTAAGTGCCTTTATTCTGGCTCCACATGGCTGAGGCGCGGAAACTGCCCAGGTCTCCGGTTTGCGTAACACTGACATTATTATTTAAAATGTATCCCTGTTCAAGAAAATTTTTGAAATTATCTTTTCCCCTATCAATGAAGGGCATTGATTTCATTGTTTTGCTGACGGGGTCCCATTGAATCACATCTTTTCCATCGAGCGGCGGGCCCCAGGATCCGTCGCCTGAGCGAACATAGGTATTGGTGGCTGTATTAACTACACGTCCATATTTATTTTGCATTTCAGGAATTGCCAGGTAACCGGCTTCAAACATGGTGCTGCTATTTATAGATACTTGCAATCCTTTTTTATTGCCACTCTTTTTTGTAGTGATCATAACAGCTCCACTTCCGCCCCTTGAACCATACAAAGCCGAAGCAGTAGCTCCTTTCAGGAAATCTATTGATTGAATATCATCTGCAGGTATATCTCTTAAGGTTAGATTACCATAAGGAACTCCGTCAATTACCAACAGCGGAGTTTCTCCACGCAAAGTGATTTGCGGCGCTGACATGAAATCAGAACTATTTTTAACGACCAACCCTGACACCTTTCCCGTAAGGGAAGTTCCTACATCAATTCCTTTAACTGTTTGCAATGAAGAACCTTCTACTTTTTGGGTGGCATAACCCAATTCTCTTTCCTGCCTTTTAATTCCCAATGCAGTAACCACAATTTCATTCAAACCCTTATTAAAAGGTTGCAAAGTAATATTTAGTTCTTTTTGTCCGTTTACTGGTATTTCTACTTTTTCATATCCAATGGAAGTAACTATTAATACTGCATTGTCCGGTACATTGATAGAATAATTACCATTAGCATCTGTTGCCGTCCCGGCATTGCTACCTTTTATCTGGATACTTGCACCTGCAACCGGAAGCCCTGTAGCTCTGTCAATCACTTTTCCTGTCACTACCACGTCCTGCATTTCTTCATCTTTTTTTACCAGCACAATCAGGTTATTGCCCAATTCTTTGTAAGAAAGGCCTGTGCCGGTTAATAATTGTTCCATCACCTGCGAAATGCCGGCATTGGTTACATGGATATTCACTAAATCATTATTAGCAATTTTCCGCTCACTATATAAAAAGCGAAAGTCGCTTTGCTTCTCTATGGCAGAGAGCGCTTTTTTTAGTTCTACAGACTTCAGGTTAATCGTTAACTTTTGCGAAAAGCTTTTGGCGCTAACCTGGATGCAGGAAATCAAAACGATAATAAATGTGAGTTTCATAATGAGCAATGACTTTATAAGCCAAGGTTTTTGGAATACACCGCTTGGGTGCTTTAAAAATTTCATAACTTTAATTTTGAAAGTTAAATAAGCGTAATCTTCTCTCTAAAGAAGCTTACATGAATTCAGTTTCTGTTTGACTTTTTCCGGGGAATGCTTGCTACATTCCCCCTTTTTTATGTATCATTTATCAGGTCCATACGCTTTTTAGGTTTTGACTTTTAATAAATATTGATCGTGGTTCCATCCATTTTATAATTAAATTTTTCTGTTAACTGTAATGCATCCAAAGCTTCGGTAACAGATTCTTTTTCAAAAATCCCGGTGAAGCGATAGTTTTTAACCGCGTCATTCTTAAATTGAATATCCACATCATATTTCCGCCCGAGTTCTTCAGCCAGCTTTGCAAAATTCTCGTCCTGGAAAATCAATTTATTATTGATCCATGAAGTTTCCGCTACTGCACTGTCTGATTTAGAAATATAATGGAGGTTACTAATTAATAATTCCGCAGAATGCACAGGAGATATATCTTTTATTGCTGAAAAAGACTTTCTTTCAGTGGAACCCGTAACAATCAATTTTTCTTTTGGTTTTAGAATAATCCTGTCATCCGGCCTGTCATTTAATGTAACTTCAATCAGGCCACGTATCAGGGTAGTTTCTGTGGATGAATCGCCTGGATAAGATTTCACATTAAATTCTGTGCCCAACACTTTAATATTTATTTTGTCGGTATGGATAATAAATGGCTGGTGAGCTCTGTGTGCTACATCAAAAAAAGCTTCCCCGGTCAAATACACTTCACGGGTGGCGCCTGAAAATTCTTTAGGAAATCTAAGCCTTGTATCGGCATTCATAATAACCTTCGTGCCATCAGAAAGAAGGATGGTTAATTTTTGAGCTTTGGGGGTTTGCCTTGTTTGCAAAAATTGTCCGGAAGCAATTTTTGGAACCGTGCCGGGTTGGGTTTTTTCATTTATAAAATACGCAACGATCAGGCATACTAAAAAAATAGCGGCAACTCTTGCAGGCCATAAAAAGAATTTTATTATTTTGCTCTTGCGGCTACTATCAGCAACTGGTTTGGGTTCTTCTTTTTCATCCCTGCCATTTTGCAGTTTTAGTTTTACTTTTTGAAAGGCCGCATCCACATCCGTAGTCACACTATTTTTATTTTCCCAATGAGCTTTTAAAAGTTCATATTTTTCTCTAAAGAGATCGTTTTCCAGGAATTTTTCAAGTTCGTTGATATCTTCTACAGAGGCTTCTCCACTTAATTTTCGGGCAGTCAACAATAAAAATAACTGGTTGTCCATCGTGAATTACAATATGGTTTTTAAACCTCGTACAGGAGAAGGACAATTTTTTTGAAGAAATTACTTACAAATAAAAAAAAAAATTATCCATTTGAGTAATCAGGAACCATTTCAAAAACAAATTGAAAATAAAATTGATTTCATTAGGGTAATGGTCTTGATTTTGCTTTTGGAAGCGCTTTTTTTTGAAAGCATATAAGGCGAAAGAATTTTATCAAGTTTCTGCATGGCTCTAACCAATTGAGTTTCCACGGTCCGTGGCGAAATGTCCAGAATCTGCGCCACCTCTTTATATTTTAATCCCTCTTCTTTTACCAGGCTAAAAATTATTTTACACTGCTGAGGCAAAGTTGCTATCGCTTCGTTCATTTTAAATATCAACTCCCTTTTTTCCAGTTCCTTTTCAGGATCATGGGTATTTAAGAGCTGGTGATTTCCTGTTTCTTCAAGATAGACAAACCTGAAATTTGAAAACTGCTTTGCATAATTCAGGGATTGATTTTTTACCATTATATAAACATAAGTCTCCAGGTTTTCAACATGGGATAATTCTTTTCGTTTCACCCATATTTTTAATAAAACATCTGAAACAATTTCTTCGCCCGCCTCTTTGTCTTTGATATAACAGATAGAAAAATTCAGCAATTTTTCATAAAATAATTTGAATAATTCTTCAAAAGATTTCTGATCATCCCTTTGACAGATATTTTCTAAAAGCTGAGCAATATGTTTCCTGGAGTCCTGCAATAGTCAGTCAATAAAATTTAATAAGAAGGAATTCTCTTTGCTAAGGTGACACTTTTTTATCAGTAAATGCTGCATGGCTCTCCATTAAGAAACATATTTTTACTAATACTATAATTGGATTGGCTTATAAAAGAATTTATTTTTCGGTATTAGTTAGAAAAAAACCTAAGGAATCTTCTTATTCAATAACTTTTTTAATTTCTTCGCCAGGTTTTTTTCCGGAAACCGCATAATCAAAACCCAATAGCTTTGCAATGGTTTTTGCATATTGTGTTTGAAAAATTTGTTCCATGGTTTTGATTTCACCCAACGGTTTGGTATCCGGGCCCATCACCAAAAACCAGGTTTCGTTGCTGTGTGGCGTCTCGCTTCCATGATCTGTCCACTGCGCACCTGCGCCTCTTCCATGATCAGGAACAATAAAAAATGTGGTATTGTTCTTATAAAATTTATCCTGCTGCATCATATTCCAAAGTTTTTCAATCATGGCATCGAGGTTATGAATATCATCGAGATAGCTTTCATATTTTCCTGCATGAGCATATTCATCTGTATCGCCAAAATCGATATAAGTAACCTTAGGATGATTGGCAAAAATATAAGATTTTGCCAGGTCATACACATTCACGTCCAAACGCTCATCATCACCCCAGATTTGTGGAATAAAATGCTGCATTTCGTTTGCAAGAATTTCTGCTTCAGTCAGATTATTCCCGGCAATATCTTCCCATGGAACATTGATGAGCATTGAACTTTCGTCTTTATGCAGACATCTTCCTGTAGCGCGCCAACAGGCAAACGTAACCACTTTGCCTTCATATTCCTTTTGATCATTAATAAATTCAAGAACATTTGTGTTCGGATTACTTCCATACTCGTTTGAATTGATCGTCGTATCCACAAAACCACTTAAAATTTCTGCGCGGCCGGGATATGAAAACCAATAGGGATTCATCACATTTACATTATTTCCCCAATCACGGTTCCCATACAATTGTCCATGCTTCGCAATATAATTCCATGTAAATGGCATCAGTTTTTTTCTTCTTTCATTCAAATCTTCTGACCAAAATTTTTTGAAACGTTTCAAAGAATCGCCCGGGTTATACTTCTTATCATTCAGCAAATCAAAATCAGCTCCTTTAAAAAGTTCCTGCCATCTGTAACCGTCAATTAATATCACCACTACGTTTTTCGTTTTATGTTCTTTTTGCGCGTAAGAAGACGAAAGCAAAAACAGTAAAGCAATAAATAAAAGGAATTTTAATTTCATAAAAAAAAATTAAAATGAATTACAATAAAGAATATTCCCTGTTTTTTACAGTTTTAAATTTGAAAACACCATTTCCCAAATCCTGAATATTTGTTCGTTTACTGTGGCCATCATAAACCTGTAATCCCGCAGGCACTTGAACAAAACAATCATTTCCATTTTTGGAAAGAATAGTCGCCTTCTTTAATTTTCCGTTTTCCCATTCAAAGCTTACTTCAAAACCTTTTCGTGTACACATACCCGTTATCACACCATTTTGCCAATCTTTATCATGCGGCAATGCCGGTAAAAACCGGATTACGTTATTGTGTCCGTCGCTTTGCAAAAGCATTTCAGCTATTCCTGCGGTGCCACCAAAATTTCCATCAATCTGAAATGGAGGATGGGCGCAAAATAAATTGGGATACGTGCCCGCACCGCTCGTCATTGAAATATCTTTTGTTTCGAAAGACGGTTGCAATAATCCTTTCAACATTTTCAGCGCATGATCTCCATTATTCAATCTCGCCCAAAAATTAATTTTCCATGCTCTTGACCAACCGGTGCCTTCATCGCCTCTACGCAGTAAAGTTTTTTCCGCCGCTGCTTTTAATTCCGGAGTTTCATTATTGATCTCATCATACGGATACAAGCCATACAATTGTGAAACATGCCGGTGATGCGGCTCGGCTTCTTTATAATCGCGTATCCATTCCTGGATGCCACCGGTGGAAGGGCTAACCTGGTCCGGTGCCAACGCAGCTTTTATTTTTGATAAACTATCTGCCCATTTTTTATCAACTCCCAGAATAGATGCTGCATTAATTGTATTGCTCAATAATTCTCTGCCGATTTGCATGTCAATCGTTGGTCCCATTGTAGTTTGTCCGTGAAAGCCATCTGCAGTGATATATGTATTTTCCGGCGAATTGGAAGGAGCGGTTACCAGCCATCCTGTTTTTAGGTCGGTTATTAAAATGCTCGCATAAAATTCGGCAGCGCCTTTTAAAACCGGATAAATTTTTTCAAGGTATTTTTTATCAGGATTAAAAATATAATGCTGCCAGAGGTGTTCGCACAGCCATGAGCCTCCGGTCAAAGTGGAACCCCAACTTGCGCCCTCTCCCGGCGCTGTAAATTTCCAGGAATTGCTGATTACGTGTGCCACCCATCCCTTTCCTTTATAATAAGCTTTCGATGTTTCTTCTCCCGGCTTCACCAGTTGTTCAATAAAATGGATCAAGGGCAAATGGCAATCCGCGAGGTTGGTAATTTCCGCCGGCCAGTAATTCATTTGAACATTGATGTCTAAATGATAATCCCCATTCCATGGCGTCTGATATTCTTCAGCCCACAAACCCTGCAGATTTGCCGGAAGGCCATCCGGGCGCGAGCTTGAGATTAAAAGATACCGTCCAAAATTAAAATACAAGGCCGGCAAATTCGGATCGCTGTTGCCATTTGCAAAACGAATCAATCGCTGCGCCGTACTCATGTTTTTGATGGAATCATTTTCTGCGGAAGTGAATTTCAACGAACAACGATTAAAAAAAGATTCGAAATTACTGATGTGATTTTGAAGCAATGTTTTACCCGATAATTTTGAAGCAGCATTTACCTGGTTGATTGCAATCGGCAATGGCGCAGCGCCAGGCTTTTCAACATCCGGCCAGTTTAAATCAGTTCCTGCGCCAATGATGATAATGCATTCTTTATCTCCTTCAATTTTTAATCCGTTATTGATTGCTATAACTTTTCCTTTTGCCGTAATCACTTTTACATAAGCAGCAAAATCGATTCCTGCATCGCCATCGCCACCATCCAACTGGCCTTTCATGGTGATAGAATTTTTAGTTGAAGAAAAGGTGGCCCTTTCTTTTCTATTCAATGCCAAATCAAAATTCAATGCGTCAGTTTTATCAGCGCTGAGATGAATTACGATCACTTGATGAGGTGCGCTTACCCACACTTCTTCTTTGTATTTAATATTATTCCTTTCCCATTCCGTTGTAGCCAATGCCTTATCTATTTGCAGTGTCCTTTTGTAATTGGTAACAATAGAATTGGTATCTCTCCAGCTAATAAATAAATCAGATAAAATCTGATAACAACCATATTTTACATGCGCGCCATTTCCATTTCCCGAACCTTTGCCTGCACACACAAAATATTTTTGCAACAATTCCTGTGCTTCTTTATTTTTTTCTTGTTCTAATAATTTTTGAATCTCCGGCAAATATTTATAAGCATCATGGCGGTTGGGATCCTGCACACCACCCGACCACATTGACTTTTCGTTCAGTACAATTCTTTCTTTATTAGTTCTTCCAAAAACCATTGCACCAAGTCTTCCGTTTCCAAGCGGAATGGATTCAGTAAACTGTGAAGCAGGCGAATCAAAATGTAACCGGAGATCTGATTGCGCAAATAGCAACGAAATTGACAGTGAACCAATAAAAAAAAGAAAAAACTGTTTCATTAAAGAGATATATTTGGATATTCTTTCAGTAAAATGAATTTAGCTCTTTTAAAAAGGAAATCGAATGAGAATTCTACCCGGTTTTAAAAAAATCTTCTTTATAAATAAGCCAAACTCTTATCCTGTTTACTGTCTGCGTTTAGAAATGGTTTCTAAAAATTTCTGCGGATCTGCCGTCAAATAATCCTCAATAAAAGAAATTATGTTTTTATAATTTCTAAATTCTTCTTTTGAATGCATGGTAGTGATTATCACGCAGTGCATACCTGCATTCTGAGCAGCTTCCACCCCTTTGGGAGCATCTTCAAATACGATACAGTTTTGCGGATGGACATTCAAAATTTCCGCACATTTCAAAAATGTTTCGGGATCGGGCTTGCTGTTCACTACATCGTCTGCACTTACAACTGCTTTAAAGTAATGCCTGATATTCAATCCATCTAAAACAAAATCGACATTTATTGGA
>JBIQMJ010000025.1:0-21086 GCA_044463445.1 Segetibacter koreensis | reverse complement strand
TGAAATATGATCCACCAGTCTACCCAGTGCAAGGTCGTTATCTGCTACCTGCGCCACCGGTGTATAAGCACCGTTTGCACGCCCGCTCGTGTGGTCGTTGGGAAGATAAACGGTATTAAAATGTGGAACTTTGTTGTTCACGGCCAGCGAATCAAAATCATGCTCAAAGACACGTTCTCTCACTACATCCTGTATACTAAGGTCCCAGCCTGGATAATCGTGGCAATAATTTTCTAAGTTCTTCAACAGGCCATACGAAGGAGGGCCATTGTCCATAAACTCTCCATAATTCCTGAAAGGAACATGTGCCCGTTTACAATAATCCCATATAAAACCGCGTGTTGGATTGGCAACAGGCCTGCTCCCGTCAAAATCATAATTCCCTCCTCCTCCGCGATAGTTGGTAGGCCATGTTTTTTCGGTAAAGTCGGTGGCATACGCTGCCATAGACCAGTTGTGGCCATCCGCGCTTACTTCCGCATCTACGTAAAAGTTATCAAGCAATCCAAATTCCTCAGCCAGTGCATGTTCATTGGGCGTCACATTGTTTCCAAACAAACATAAAGCGCTGTCGCCGTTTCCTTCCGGCATATCACCTAAAACCTGGTCGTAAGTGCGGTTTTCTTTCAATACATAAAATACATATTTTATGGGGAAACTACTGCCGACTCCCTTGTCATTGGCTTTGTTCTTCTCTTTCCCATAAGGGGTATTTTCGTAAACCTGTTGGGTATAATCCGATTGTTGCACACTTGATGGAACAGGAATAACGGACAGGGTTCCCTTAAGCATGTTGCCGATATATAAAACTTCCGAGTTTGTACTGTCTTTTGTTGATGTGCTTCTTTTATAAGGCCGATTTAGCGTTGAAGGTGCGACCTTTTGCGATACAACATTCGAAAAAGAAGACATTCCCTTACCATTGGTAACTAATATATTGCTGCCGCTTGTTCTTACACAAGTGGGATACCAGCCAACAGGAATGAAGCCTTTTGAATGACTGCTTCCGGGCTCTGATACATCAAACACTGAGAGGTAATTATTGTCTGCATTTGCAATATAAAGTGTTTTATTATCGGGAGATAAGGCAACACTGTTGGTAGTAGAACCTATTGGCGCATCGGGAACTATTGTGGTATTAAGCGTTTCGGCTACGCGACGGGTAGCGATGTTAATTACAGAAACGGAATTGCTGTTGGAATTGGCCACATATAACCATTTGCCATTGGTTGAAAGCGCCATATCACAGGGATGGTCGCCCGTGGCAACAGAGTCGGTAATGGTTTCAGAGGCTGTATTAAGAATCCATATTCTGCGGCCTCCCCAACCGGAAATATACATTTCGTTTGATTCTGGATTGAGAAGACAGGTGTAAGCTTCTGCAGAAAGCCGCACCCTTTTTATCTTTTTCATCGTGTGTGTATTGCAGATGTAAAGCGAATTATCTTCTTTGGTAACTACATACAACCGTTGCTTCTTTTCATCGATGCATAATCCGGCAGGACTGATCTTATTAACCGGCCAGGGAGCACCGAGGAACAGGGTATCAGTGTTGACGATGCTATCACCGGTTAATCGATAACGCACAATAATATCATCGTTTCCTCCGGAAGCGTATAAATATTTTTTGCTGAATGCAATACCCAACCAGGCATCTTTGATTACTTTCGTAAAAACAACCTTCTTCTCTTTTAAGTTCACCAGATCGATAGATTGCACGCCATTCCCATTGTTGGTAACAGCGGCAAGTTTGCCGTCTGGAGTCAGGGCAATGTTCAAAGGCAAATCGCTGGATAACGGAATGGAACTGCCGGCCGGCGAAAGAGACCAGCCATTGGGAAGTTGCACCCGCTGAGCATGAAGAGAAGTGAAAACCGCCGGAAAGAGCAGCACCAACAACAGGAAATAATTTTTCATTTTGAAGTTATTAATTTCATTCTCAAATCACTCAAGCTATACAATCACTTAACCAAAAGGCTGCGAAGGTTATTATTCTTTTTCATTCAAAAAACATTGCTTCCCATTGTAAAAAAAGCAGGGAAAGTAAAAACAATCCCCGGATTTATTAAACTACACACATTTGAGAAAAACTTGAGTCATTTGGTCTTTTTAATCTTTGGATTTCCGATTAATCTTTTGTTCCAAGTAATGTTCGCGCCTCATATCATTCTCATCATCCATTTCCGGCCCTTTTAAAACTTTACGCCAGTCAATATTGCGCTTGTATCTTTTCATCGCCCTCTGTGAATCAAATATTTCTTTCGATGGAAACATGAGCGAATAAGCCGAATAATCAGGCTTGTCGGTAAACCAATCCTGCAATAGTGTGGCGGTGGCGTCATACTGATTCACGTAAGGCACATTCAATATTGTATAAATGGTTTTTAAAATAGAACCAAAATTGGCATGGGTATGCGAAACATAACCGTGTTTCACATAAGGGCCCGCCATCATTAAAATGCTGCGATGAGCGTCCACATGGTCAACGCCACCCTGCGGGTCATCTTCTGTGATGATGACCAGCATATTCTTCCAATAAGGTGTTCTTGATAAAAAATGAAGGATCCTTCCCAAGGCAAGATCGTTATCCGCTACATATGATTGCCGGTATGGGTAGCCATATTCTGGTCTTGGAGAAGCCGTATGATCATTAGGTACCTGCATCGTTATTAATTGGGGCATTTTGTCTTTTCCTTTCAGCCACATTTTAGTAAAATCGTCTTCAAACTGTTCCATACGGAACTGGTCAGGTATATTGGTATTGAAGCCTGCATAATTATGGCTTGTGTGCGGGTACAACGCTTTCTGCATCGGCACCATCACTCCATGGCCTGAACCGGTAAGCGTATCCATCCATTCTTCCCGGTTGTGGGCAGTTTCATTTGCTTCGCCAAAGTTGTAAAAAGTAATATGACTTCTGTCCATCGCTTCCCAAAGGCCTCCCCGTTCAGCATAATCTTCGGGATCCATACTTCCAGTAGAACCGGGAAATCTTCTTCCGGATGCTTTCGAAAAAAGCATGGCTGTTTTGTTAACACTTGAATTGGTTTCCACCCACTCGTTGGGAATAACGCCGAGCATCCAATGATGCCCATGGATGGAGGCATCGCTGTCGCAATAGTAATTATCGCTGAAGGCAAACTGGCTTGCAATCTTCAAATGATTAGGCGCGACATTTATATGATGCAAGGTTTTGTCTTTTGCCTCCTCTCCCCTTACATTCACATTCACCCCAAATCTGGCCAGGGTGGTATCACCTTTACCTGTTTTTAATTGTCCCAATACTTCATCATACGTTCTGTTTTCTTTGGTAATATAAACGATATATTTAATTGGGCTTTTGCGAAGATTTAGTACCGGCGGCAGCGGATTTTTGCCATCGTCATTTACCATAATCTCTTTAAACGTGTTATTGAGGGCTTGTTGCGTGTAAGTCGCCAGTTGCTGTTGATCCGGCATTTTCACTTTTTGAAAAGTGGCGAGTTGTATATCACCGATATAGGTGCCCTGTACTGGCGGAACAAAACCTTCTCCCCCGTTTGGTCCGGCACCATAACCCCGACAACTGATAATGTATAAATATTTCTCATCCAGGGAAGGCATTACCCTTGCAGGGCCCCAACCGGTAGGAATTAATCCTTTCGTTGTTTTAGTATTTACGTCAATAACCGCAACAGCATTAAAACCCAGTAAAGCAACAAATAAAGTTTTTTCATCTTTGCTTAAGGAGATGCCAAAAGGTAGTAAGCCTCTGTAATGGTCAATTTTTTTGTCAACCTTAATATCAATAGTTCCCACGATCTTATGAGCGCGGTAATCAATGACGGAAATATTGTCGTTGGTGGCGTTGGTGACATACGCATAGCGACTGCTTACGGCAATTGAATTAGGGCTCGCGCCTCCGACCACTTCGCCACCTTCAACCATTTGTCCTACCTGGTAACCGGTTTTAAACCGGTCCATTACTTTATTAGTAGCGAGGTCAATTGTATAAATACTCATAGCCTCGGGGGCAAGTGGGCTTCCCACACCCGGAATTTTTCTTCCGTTGATTGTATAACCATTTATAGATTCTTTCGTGTCATTCCCATAAGGCTGATAAGGCAACAGGAGGCTATCATAATTTTGTGGAGTGAGGTCGGGCAGCAAAGGGTAGTCGTACATGCCGACATTAGCGACAAAAGCCGTTTTCTTATCAGGACTCAAAGCAAGTCCGAAAGGTTGCCTTCCTGTTTTAATGGAAGCGGTTATCTTATTGGTGGCCAGATTAATGCGTACCATTCTAAAGTTACCCCTATCCAAAACCAGCAATTCATTTTGATCTTGATTTAATAACAAGTCGGAAGTAAAACTATCTTCATAATCCGTCGAATCCACAACACCGTTCAACGAAATAGAATCGACACGTTGTAACTTGTCTATGTCGTACACAATTACTGCCCCGTTATCTCCGCCGCTTAAATATACTTTTCTTGAGTCGCGTGAAAAGGCAACTCCCAGGAAAGATCCATTTGAAAAAGGGGAAGTAATCTTACCATCATAGCTCGGCACTCGTGTATGAGAAAGGGTTTCATTATTAATGATAGTGAACACTCCGTTGTGAATGGTAACGGTTTTTTTCCCATCACGGGAAATGGCCATGCCAAAAGGATCATGGGTGATTTGTATCGTTTCTCCTGCCGGGGTAACATAGCGCCCACTTGCCAATACACTTTTTCCATTTTTATCAATATGAGTAAATTCTTTTACCGCCGGCACACTCAACACCTTATACATCTTTTGTGCAGATGAATGGATGGATAAAGTAAACATGGGTAGCAAGAATAACAGAAAGTACTTTTTATTCATCATAAAACTAATTGCTGTAGAATCGGTATTATCCACCTTATCCTACAAAATAAAAATCTTTAAAATTTCTCCACTGTAAAATTTTCTATGAAAGTTTAAAGCCCACGGACTACTTCTTCTGCAAGTCCAAAGGATAACGTCATTCCCGCACCACCAACTCCGTTCAAAATATACACACCATCATCTGCTTGTAAAAAAACCTCGGTGCTTCCGTCGGTCATTTTCGGGTAAATGCCATGCCACGATTGAATCAGATGCCACTGACTGGTTTTGGCAAAAGACTTCAGATAGTCCAATATAAGCTGATTAATTTTTGCTTCATCAAAAGGCGGAAAAGTAATTCCATAGTGATGCGAATCCCCAACAGTAAGTTCTCTCTCTCCGTTCTGCGAAACCATCACATGAATACCATTGGCGATATACTCTGGTAATTCTTTCCGGTATCTTTCTTTCAGAGCATCCAAAGAAGGAGCCGCTTTAAAACTTTCATAATGTACTAGTGAAAGCCCTCCACAAAGCGAAGCGCCGATGCGGTTATCTTTGGCAGAATTTCTAAATCTCATCATCTGTAGCTTGCATTTTGTAATGGCTAGGCCGGAAAACTTTTCGGGATAAAGGTTTTCAAAATCTGCTCCTGAGCAAATACAGATGATCTCAGCATCAAGAGATTCCTTCCCTAGAAAAACTTTTCCTGTTTCAACGGCGGTAACGCTTTTTCCCCAAATAAAATGGGCGCCATGTCTTTCTTCAAGCCACGACGGCAGCAAACTAATCGCTTCCCGCGGATCGATGATCATCTCAGTATTGCTGTGTAATCCTCCCAATAAGTTAACCGGATTAACCACATCTCTGGTTATTCCATGAACTTCTGCAGGTGATAATAACTTAACTCCGCGGCCTTCTTTATTAAAAACTGCCTCTAATTCCTGAAGCACTTTCCATTCATCTTTATGGTAAGCAAGGTGAAGGCTACCGTATTCTTCGAACCAAAAGCCGGCTTCCCGCGCAATTTCCTTCCAAATCATTTTAGTACGAATTGCACGATCATACAGAACCCCAGATGGCTGACCTACCGGCCATATCATACCGAAATTCCTCACTGAGGCACCTACGGCACATTCTGTTCTTTCAATGACAGTTACCTTATAACCTCTTAAGGACAAGGCCCTTGCTGTGGCAAGGCCGACAATTCCTGCACCGACCACGATGGCAGACGATTTTTTACTGTGTTTTTTTTCAGGCATTTGCAGTTTTTATTTTAAGCTTTAATTCATTGTCAAAAACCGGAATATTTTTCGGCTGCGTATTAGTTTCAAACTCTTTGCGGTACTTTTTATTAAAATAACTGAGCGCCATAAAGGTGCCTGCTATACCAAGTATCGACAAATACATTACTCCGTGAGAATAAGCAGTGGCCCAGGGAAGTTTATTGCTGTAAACAGATTTACTTATGATCACGCACACGCTCCCGAGATACCCGAATGAATCTGCCACGTACATCAAAAAACCTACATTGCCGCCTTTCTTAAATGTTGCAATTAGTCTTTCAAAAATAATGCAGTTAAAGGGTATATACCCCATATATAAACCAAGGCCCACCAGTGTCATCCATGAAAAGGGCGACAGTTGGTGTTGAATAAACATCCATGAACTTATACCAGCAACGGCAAAACCTGTCACAATAATGAAGTGGGTTACTACCAAAGCCCTGCGATTATTCCGGATCAGGATCATAGCGGCTATCGTCATGAGAACGATAATGCTGATGGGAATTTCGGTGGCGGTAAAAACAGAAGGTTGATTGCCAAAGCCGAGTTCACGCCATATATCAGCCGCAAAATTATCACGGATATCGCGAAATACGGTTAGAAAAACATATAGAATGATCAGTACGACTAGCCCATATCGAAACTCTGCAAAAAATTTCTTTCTTTCGGGCTTGTTCATTGGCAACCTGATGATCCTGTTGTCAATATCAGCTTTCGACGGGGCGGGAATTTGTTCGAGTAATACAACAAATATTATTAAGGGAATAATAAAAACGAGGCCGCTCAGGAAAGGAAGCCACCAATCCGTAATGGCATAGCGAACCTTTAAGTATTCTGCAACAGATTTTACAAATCCTGATGAAAAAATAAAACTTACTGCAAGCGACGCACCAATAAAATCAGTAGCCTTTCTGCCTTCCACAAAGGTGAAAATGATCCCCCAGATCATCCCAAGCGGGAAAGCGTTGGTAAACAAAAAAATGAGATTATAAGGCGAGGGCATTATAGCAAAAAGCAATAACGAAAGCCAGGAAATTCCTACCAATACAAGGATCAGTTTTCCACGGCCAAGATGCTTTAGTTCTGAAATTAATTTTATTCCATAAAACTTACTAAGCATGTATCCCAGTACCTGGCTGATGATCAAAGCATCTTTGTAGGGAATGCCAAAGATCAGTGGCGCATGATTAAAACCGCCGACCGTAAAAGGTTTTCGGAATGCATATACCGAAGCATAGGTAAGAAAAGTAATGACTGCAGCAAATAGGGAAACCCACTTGTCACTACCTTTGAGTTTTCGGAGTTTTAATGAAAGAGAGCTCAAAGTTAAAGTATTAAAGAAGGTAAGTTTTTTAAAGAGTCAACGATATAATTGGGGTGGCCGGTTAAAAGACCTTCTTTCGAACAGGCTCCGGTAGTTACTCCTATGACAAGGCCGCAGGACGCATTTAAGCCCTCTTCCATATCAACTTTAGTATCTCCAACTTTTGCCACTTCATCAGCAGAATGAATCTCTAAATCTTTCATAATTTTTTTTATCATATCAGCATACGGCCTTCCTTTTACCACCTCATCGCTACATATCACAGCATTTATAAAGTGAGCATTGTCCCAACCAAGGCGTTTAAGAATGGGCCTTGTGATCTCTCTTGTAAAACCTGTATTTAGTGCCACTTTTACCTGTTGACTTTGTAATTCTTTAAAAACATCTTCGGCAAAAGGCAGACTTTCAAGATCCTCACAAGTTTCATAGTACCGGACCATCTGACGCGTAAAATCATCATGAATGGAATTGATAAGTAGTTCATCTTGTGTAGACCCGGTTTGATACTTTGCTACAATGATCTTTATAGCTTCAATTTTTTTATATCCCATCACTTCATCGACATCTTCAACTGTCACGCCTATGATACCGGCATTGTCAAAGGCTTTTCGAAAAACCGCATTGATATTCCCTCTGTCCTTTACTGTTGTACCAGCTATATCGAATACTACGAGCTGTATAGCCATGTATTATTATTTTTGATTGATTAAATGGTGAATGATCAGTTGCCTGAAGTGTTCCAGCGGAATGAGAGGAATATTTTCTTCCTTAGCCATTTCATCCCAATTTCTTAAAGTGAGATAAAGTGTAAAAAGCTCATCCCTTTCAAATTGACCTACCTCCTGAGGCGACATTTTTCCACCTTGGAAGACAAGCGTCTTTTTGCTGGCTTCTGAAAGCTTTTCGTAATAAGCCGGGTTCTTATAAGTGAGGTATCTTTTAGCGTCAACATGAGATGCAATGAGCTTCGTGATTTTTTTTGAAAATCCTTTCCCGCTTAAATAAAGTGCGCCTACCTTTTCATGATCCACTATCCCATATTCTTCCATATATTCTACTTCCATTATGTGCTCGCACAAATGGCCGATATCGTGGAAAAAAGCGGCAAGAACCACTTCTTCATCATAATTTTCTTTTTCCGCCATTTGTGCAGCCTGGCACATATGCTCAATTTGCGACACTGGTTCTCCTATATAATCTTCGTTGCCGAAACGGATGTACAAGTCAAGGACTTCATCAGCGACTTTGTTGGCTTCTTCTATTTTCATCTTTTACAATTATTTATAATTACATCATTCTGTCGTACAATCGGAGATACGCATCGAAAAAGGAACAGTATTGAATTAAGAAGTCCTTTTCGGCGGTTATACTTACTTCAACAACCACATGCTTTGGTTCAAATCATCTGCCGAATATTGTTGTGCTGATAAAGCAGCACTCAGGTTCGCCTTGTTTTGAACCTGTTCTGAGACAGGATATGCCCATCTTTTCGGAATTACACCGTTATTTCCCACACCGGCTCCTGCCTGGAACTGAGGTACACCGGTCCTGCGCCAGTTGTAATAGGCTTCATATCCTGAGCTCTCGAACATAGCCAGGTATTTCTGTGTCACAATCTCACTGATAGCTACGGAAGGAGTAGACGACAGTTTAACGTCCGGCTGTGCGTAATAATCTGAAAAGCTAAATGTGTATGGATAAGGTGCTACCTGGGTTACTGAATTGGCTCCGGGAGGAAGGAAGTAAGCTGTATGATTCGTCTCTGCTGTATCGATCCCGTAAAACTTCATGGACTCTGCAATTCCCTTCTTATAGTAGCTTTCTGCATCACCACTTACCCATCCGCGGGTTATTCCTTCCGCAATGTTGAAAAGCATTTCCTTATAACCTACTAAAACGTCAGGCTCTCCGGTGAAGTTCGAATAATAGCGTGCCCGGTTAATAAAGGAATAAAGACCGGCACTGGCGTTACCGTACATACTTTGTACCGGCTCACCCGTACTGGCTCCTTTGAAAAATTTGAACTGGGCCGGGTTAGGATCGTTACCCCATAAAGCGCTTGCAGGTTCGCATGTTACAAAAACGCGCGGATCTTTTAAATCCGTAAGCGCACCTACATAAGTCGCCGCCATGTTGAAACGGCCTGCAATCGATCCATAGTTACTTGGATTGAAGGGATAGGTGCTGTAGGTATTGGAATTGCCTGGGTTGTAGACAAAAGCCATGTCGTCATCCTGGCTGGTAAAGATGGGGTATTTGGAAGGATTATTAATTATGGCTGCAAACTGCCCCGGAACATTTAAGGTTGCATCACCTGACTTGCTGCTAAGGCTTATCAGCACCCTGAGTTTAAAGCTGTTCACGAGCTTTTGCCATTTCCTTAAGTCGCCACCATAGTAGATATCCCTTGCGGCTGACAAAGAATTGTCATTTTGTGTAATTAGCGCGGCGAAGTTCGAATTTGCAGTATCCAATTGATTGAGCACATATTCAAAAACCTGTTCCTGTGGAGTATAGGAGGGCGTAGCGTTAGCGGGTGCCTGCAAAGCTTCAGTCAAGGGCACATCTCCAAACATGGATGTGAGATTGTAATAATAGTAAGCGCGGATACATCTGCCCACCGCCTTATAGGGATTAACGTCTGCTGCGCCTCTCGAAGCAGCTTCATTTTCCATTTGGACTACATTCTTCAAAACCAGGTAGGGATCAAATGAGCCATTAGACCATGAATAAATGTTGTTGCCGTAATAGTCATAATTCTGGCAATGATATTGGTTCCAGTCCTGCACATTGTCCCATGCATTAATACCTCCGAGGTTGCCTGCGCTTCCTGTTCCTGCCATATCGGTTAAAACAGTTCCTAATATTAAATTTGGCGGAACGCTTGCAGGATTATTGGGGTTAGCCTGCTTTTCCTGGATTTGCTTGTTGCAGGAAACTATCACAAGAATTGCCGCCAGGATGGGTAAGGAATTTTTTATTTGTTTCATAATTTTTTCTTTGCGAATTAATTAAAAAGAAAGGTTGATGTTAAAACCGTAATTGCGTGTAGTAGGTGTTTGCAAACCTGAACCCGACTGTTGGGTGTATTGGTCCACATCCACATCTTTGTATCTATTGGGGAAGAAGTACAACAGGTTTCTGCCTACCAAAGAAACGCTGGCGTCACGGATGAAAGAATGACTGCCAAAAATATTTCCTAAAGAATACGTGATCGTTACTTCCCGCAATTTGGCGTATGTCTTTTTGATAATATCAAGATCAGGGACAGAAGCCATGCGTGTAACGAAAGGCTGCACCTGGCTTTTAGTGGTGTTTGTTGTTTCGGTGAGTTCTTTCATATTGGTGATCTCGCCGGTGATGGGGTCCAGTTTGATGGGAGCGCCAGTTAAATTAACTCCCTCGCCTGTATACGCTGCTACATTGGCTTCATCACTTGGTCTTGCCGCACCAAATGCGCCGGTGGCTGCTTCTATATGTCGTCCACCTTGCAGTGTTTTCTTCCTCACATAATCTTCCATTACACCGCCCACGATTCCGTCAAATTGAAAATGTAAAGACAGGTTTTTGTAGGTAAGCATGTTTACAACTCCCCACTGCCAGTCAGGATCTGCATGGCCAAATACTTTTCGCGCAGAAACGCCCAAATCAGAAAAACGGGTGTAAACACCAGATACAGGGTCTATAACCATTTTGCCATCAGGTGTTCTTACGAAGGCATTTCCATATACAAGATCAACCCGTTGCCCGTTGTATTCGTAGTTGTTAGGATTTGAATTATTCACCCACTTCCTTACATAAGTAGAAAAGTTAGCTGTGACATTCCAGCTGAATTTGGGACCAGAAACCGGTTTTGCATTCAGGACCACTTCCCAGCCGCTATTCGTATACACGTTACCGTTAGTAAGGTAGGAAGAATAACCGGATGCTGCAGAAGTTCCCTGGTTTACGATCCCGGTATTCCTGTAATGGTAGTGAGTGATGTCAAGCCCAATTTTATTATTCATAAAACGGATATCGGCGCCAAATTCAGTCGCCTTCCTGTCTGCAGTGTAAATAGTAGGGCTCACAGTCTGGTCGGTATATCTGGCGCTGTTTTGCCCGTTGTAAGTGGGGCTTAAGGTATAGGTTTGTGAAAACTGGTATGCAGGGCCTCCATAAGGTGAGGGCCAGCTGTAACCATAGTCTCCGGCAGGAGTTGCACTTATATCAGGTGTAAAAAGAGGAGACGTACCTCCATCTTTACTCTGGGCATAAGAGCCTCTTAGTTTAAAGAATGACACCACTTTAGGCAGTTGTAGGTATTCCGATAGAACCGTTGCCAGGTTGAAAGAAGGGTAAAAATAGCTGTTGGTGTTAGTTGGTAAAGCAGAAGATTTATCGACGCGGCCGGTAACGTTGGCAGTGATATAAGATTTATATCCTGCGTCCACAGAATAATAAGCACTTAAAACCAACATGCTGGAATGGAAACTACTACCGGTTAACGCGCCTAATGAGTTTGAGAAAGAATAGATGCCAGGAACATTCAGGTAATTGGTAGACGTAAAGTCAGAATTGAACCTGAAATTTCTTGCTGTAGCTCCTGCCAAAGCTTGAAGATCGAGGAATCCCATTATTTCATCCTTATGAAAAGTAGCCTGCGCATCTAGATTAGATTCGAACAATGACCTTCTGTCTTCCCTGTAGTCGCCCTGGTGAAGTTCTCTTCCATATACGTCTGCCGAGTAAGGCATCTTTTCTGAATTGAACATATCATAAGCGGTCATACTTGGGCGGAACTGAAAAGCAATATTATCGTTCAATTTATAGTTGAGTGATAAATAGCCATATTCAT
The DNA here is from genome assembly GCA_044463445.1 of Segetibacter koreensis. Taxonomy (GTDB): domain Bacteria; phylum Bacteroidota; class Bacteroidia; order Chitinophagales; family Chitinophagaceae; genus Ginsengibacter; species Ginsengibacter koreensis_A. Next base: position 8,809 of record JBIQMJ010000025.1, on the reverse strand, counting down.
TGTTCTGCTGGTGGCCCCTTAGCCATTCGTACGACATAAACCAAGGGTTGTTATACCTGTAATACTCCTCATAATTTTGTTGGATCCCAACTTTACCGGGTTGCCAGTAGTTTCGGATATTAGGATCGTTTACACTCCAGTCTGCACCACCCCAAAGTATGAGGTTATAGATAATACTGTTTGGCCCGTAATTCACATCAGGTACATTCGGTGAATATTGGCGGCTGTAATTAAAGTAAGAGGTCAGGCCTAATTTATCGTTGAACCTTTCTACAAGACTCGTTGTAAAGTTGGCATTGTCAAGGCGGGTGTTGGCAACAATTCCTTTTTGGTAGTTGTTACCAAATGAAAGCCGGAAATCTGTTTTTTCTGTTGATGAGGCAACGGCAATACTGTTGGACTGGAGCAGGCCGGGCTGGATAAATTCCTTCAGGTTGTCTTTGCCTCTTGCAAGCCATGGTGTTGGCTTAACATGGCCGGTATAAACGGTTCCATCGGCAAACGTGGTAGTGTACGTTTGTGTAGGATCGTAAGCACCGTCAAATTGCGGCAACAATTGGCCCCGGAATTCAGGGCCCCAAACGTCATAGTCGTAATCATTAAGACCGACACCCACCGCTCCATTTCCGAAGTAGGAGGCGGGGCTGGAACCGCCTCCGCCAAAAGCATATTTGCCGTTATCACCCGGGCCATACAGGTCGTTGTATTTTGGCAGCGCAATAAAACCTTTACTTATCTGCGTACTTGAATTAAACGTTACGGCCCATCCTCTTTTATTTTTCGTTCCTTTTTTTGTGGTGATGATGATAGCGCCGTTTTTACCCTGGAAACCGTACAAAGCTGCGGCATTTGGGCCTTTTAAAACCGTGAACGTTTCAATATCATCGGGGTTGATATTATAAGTATCTGAACTGATGGGAACGCCGTCAACAACAAAGATTGGCCTGTTGTTCGGGTCGTTTTCACCCCGGATAATGATATCCGGTGCATGTCCAATCTCGGAATTGATATTGACTTCAAGGCCGGCCGCATTTCCTTTTAATGAGTTCATTGGGTTGGCTTCCCTTGCCTTTGTTAAAGCGGAAGCATCAATGGTTTGAATGGAATAACCCAGGCGTTTTGCTTCTTTTCGTATACCCGTTGCCGTTACGACTACTTCATTTAGCTCCTGTGCAGTGACGGGAAGTTCAACAATGAGGTTTTTTGGCGAAGCGTTAATTTCCTTAGTTTGGTAGCCTACAAATGAAACCAAAAGTTTACTGTCCGTTGGCGCATTAAGATTAAAATTTCCATTTTCATCCGTTAGAGTTCCAACGGACGTGTTCTTTATGCTAACACTCACTCCCGGAAGGGGAGACTTGTTTGTTGCATCAATTATTTGCCCGTGGATTTTTTCTGTTTGCGCAAAAATTAAAGAGGAAACAAGCAACAGTGAAACAACAAAAAATAGCTTTTTTGCATTTGTGGAGTAGATTCGCTTCATAATATAGTTTTTAATTCGAGAGCAAAACTATCCTGCCAATGTTACTGCAGGGTTATTTAGAGATGAATAAATAGTTATGTAATTGTTACCAGAAATTTTCAATATTGAATATATCAAACGACAAAAAATAGTATTATGCCGCAAATTCTCTCATGTCCCTCTTGACCAATTAATCTTATTCCATCAATTTGATGTGGATGTAAGCTTTTGCTGCGTTTTGCAAGGATTTAAAAGTTTTACTTTCTGATATCTGTAAGTGAGATATCGGTAGGATCAGATAATAACGTTATTATTATTCGGATTTATCATAAAGAATTTTGGTTTGTCTTTTTCTATAAAATCATTGAATAATTGTTGCTTTATTGTTCTCAGTAAAATGAGCAGAAAAAAAGAAAAAGATAATTCATCAAGCATCTCAAGCTTAGCATCCAGTGAGCCCACAAAATGAAAAATTAGCTTTTGCGCAATCATGAGATTAAAAACCAATTTTCATCTTCAGTGCCTGAGGTTAACCTCTGTGTATCCTTAAGGAAAGTGACGGTTCTCTAAACATTTTAATGACATCCAGCCATTGCGCTTGGATTTATTAAAAAACCTTCAACAGGACTACTTTTGTCGGATAATTAATGATCGGGTAAGTATTAACCATTTGATGAATGCTGTATAATTTGTACTTCTCCCAGCCAAAACTTGGCGGAATTCCCAAAGTATTTGCTTAGTCGGAGGGCGGTATCTGCAGTAATTCTTCTGTTACCTTTTACTTTCTCCGATATTCTTGTCTGAGGAATTTCGATATCCTTTGCAAGTTTATATGCAGATATATTAAGATTAGATAGAAATTCTTCCGTTAAAACCTCTCCGGGATGTACATTCTTAAATTTTATCATTTTTTCCAAATTTAGTGATAGTCTATTATTTCAACTTCAGTAGCATTTCCTGAATTCCATTTGAAGATTATTCTCCATTGGTCGTTTATCCGTATACTATAATAATTCTTTAAGCTTCCAGAAAGTTTCTCCTGGTAGGTGCAAATTCAGAATGATCAATAATTCAAATGATACGACCGACTTAAGGGTGCCAGCAAATCGTAGAAATTTCAATTAGTTTAAATTGATTGGGCCTAAACCATTTAGCGTGCTATTCTGGCTATCCTAGTCAATGAGAACCTGCCTGTTGAAGCCTATTTTCAACTGTTAAATTTTTTTACTGAATATTCTTCTCAGGATTAAGTTACTTGTTTAAACGTTTATTGAACTTAATCTCATTTTAAAGCATCTAATACTTTCGACTGACATACACGTTTTGATTTGTTAATAAAGCTTGACCAATACCTGTTTAATATTTACCCATGTCTTGTTTTTAATAAGCTTTCTAACTAATTTCGTTAGTGGAATTTCAATTGTGAATAAGAAAATGTAGAAGTATGAATGAAACACCCATGCTGTTTCCGATAACTCCATCCGAGTTTTGGAAACAAATTAAAATTATTATTGAAAACGTAATTGCTGAAAAATTAAGCCAGCAAAAAATCTCTCCGTCAACTTCACTCCTTCCTGAAAAAGCTTTACTGAAAGTATCAGATGTCTGTGAAATTTTCCAGATCTCCAAGCCAACACTTTATGAATGGCTGAAACAAGAGAAACTGAAAAGTTTTAAAGTTAAGTCCCGCAGGTATTTCACCCGTGCAGACATCGATGATCTCATTGCAGGAAGAAACAAAGGCTAGAAAAATAATATTTAAAAGTGTGTGTGATGAACTGTGAGCAAGCCAATCAAATTGACCTGGTGGATTACATTAATTCACTGGGGTATCAGCCTCAGAAAATAAGAGGATCAGATTACTGGTACTTATCTCCTTTCAGAGATGAAAAAGAACCTTCATTCAAGATCAATAGAAATAAAAACGTATGGTATGATCATGGCCCGGGTAAAGGAGGAAAGCTCGTGGATTTTCTAATCGAATTTTATCAGTGTGATATAAGTGAAGCATTAGAAAAAATTTCTTTTTTTCATCCGCAAAATGATTTTAAAAATAATCTTTTCAGACCGCAGTTCCACTTGCATGAAAATTCTGTAGCTGATAATAATAATGCAAGAGAAACTGCTATCAAGATAATAGCCGCAAAGCAGCCCATCCAGGACCTGATGCTTTGCCGCTATTTATGGCAAAGGAGGATCGATAAAAATATTGCTAATCGTTACTGTCATGAAGTTCATTTCACGAATGCAGATAAAGAAAAAGTATACAAAGCCATCGGCTTTAAAAATAATGCCGGAGGATACGAATTGCGAAATGAATATTTTAAAGGAAGCTGCTCTCCGAAGTATGTTACTTACGTCAATAATGGCGCAAAAAATATTTCTGTATTCGAAGGCTTTTTTGATTTCATGAGCTATGAATCTATGACCAAAAATCAGCGGCATGATCTAACAGGTCTGCCTAATCGACACATGAATTTTCTAATCCTGAACTCTCTATCCTTTTTTGAAAGAAGCCTTCTTTTAATGGAAAAACATAACGATATCCACCTCTTTTTAGATCATGATAACGCTGGAAGGAAGTGCACAACCCTTGCCTTAAAAAGGTCATTGAAGTTCAAAGATCAAAGCAAGTTATATAAGGGATACAAAGACCTTAATGACTGGATGATGAATTTTGGAAAATTAGAATCCAAAATATATGTCAGGCAAAATAAGGGAAGACATCTTTAAATTTTTTTCTTAGCAAGCGGTGTTTTTGTGTTACAAAAACCCGGCTTGCTTTTTCTCCCGTTGGTCGCAAAAGAATATTACAGAGGATATGACGAGTGAAGTAATCAAAATGAAGCAAAAGAATGGAAGGCCAAAAAAAGTTGTAAAGAAGGAAATTGTAAGGAGCATTCGGTTTTCAAAAACCGAATATTTTATTGTCAAACAACACGCTTCCAAATCCGGATTAAAGATCACTGTTTACATCCGGCAGATCGCTTTGCAGGGAAAAATAATTTCAAGATTATCGGAAGAGGAAAGGCAATTTGTCAGGCAATTAATAGGGATGGCAAACAACTTAAACCAGCTCACAAAGATAGGACACCAGGAAGGATTTATCACGGCAGTCTTGATGTTTGAAAACTATAAAAACTTAATGGGTGAACTTCTTGAGAAACTAAAAAGAAATGATTAGTAAAGTGGTTATAGGAAGAACATTTTACGGAGCCTGCAGGTATATATGCATGGATAAAAAAAGAGCGTTGGTTTTGGACTCGGAAGGTGTTAGGGATTATGACTATAAACTGATGGCAAAGGATTTTGAATTACAGCAGTCCCTGAGGCCTACTCTTACTAAAGCTGTTTTTCATGGCATCATCAGCTTTTATCCCGGAGAAAAAATTGAAGACAAAATGATGGTCGAAATAGCGAGAGAATACCTGGCTGAAATGAAGATCACCGATACACAATTTGCCGCAGTAAAACACATTGACAAAAATCATTTGCATGTGCATATCCTCGCAAACCTGGTAAACAATAATGGCGGGGCAATAAAGGATAACTGGATTGGATTGAGAGGAAAAAAAGTTGCCCAGAAACTCACGAAAAGATATGGACTGAAAGAAGCTGTTTCAAAGAATTTGTCGTTAACAAATCTTCAGGCATTAAACGAAAGAGAAGCGAACCGTTACATCATTTACCAGGCTATTTTGGATAAGCTACAATTGTGCAGAAGTCTCACTGATTTAAAAGAAAAATTAGCGAAAGAAAAGATAGAAATATTATACAAATACAAGGGCCAGACAAAAGAGCTACAAGGTATCAGTTTTAAAATAGGAGGCTATAAATATAAGGGCAGTGAGATTGACAGAAAATTTTCCATAAATAATCTTCAGAAAATATTGTTACGGCAGCAGTCAGAGAGATTCATAAAATCACAGGTAGATTCAATGAATTCAAAAAGTATTTCTCAAAATAAGCAACTGAAAATTAATAAGCAATTAAGTAAAGAGATGCATGTTCTTAATGAAGTGATAAAGCCAGATCAAAGAGATCATTCAATGCCACCATACGAATGGAATCTACAAAAAAAGAGAAAGAAAAAATCAAAAAGAATGCATTTGTAAATTCAATAATAATGAGTGAGATATTATTACAGGCAATTGTTGAGAAACTGGAATCGCTGGAAATTGCTTTTTTAAAACGAGGTAGTGCAGGTAAAGATGAAGAATTAAAAGCAGTAGCGAGGTCAATTCAAGCTGAATTAATAAAGTTCAGTTCTGCCTTAAATGCAAACAATGAAAAGATTAATAACTTATCAGAAGACATTCGTGTATTAAAAGTCAATTCACGTAATTCAACGCAAAATAATGTAGAGCATGTCCATCATTTTCATAAGCAGACATGGATCACCGTTAGTTTATTTATCATTTCTATATTACTTGCATATGGATGGATTAACTCTAGTAATGAAAAGAAATCCTTTGAAGCAAACGATATGAAGTATAGATATTGGAAAGCAAATGGCAATACCCACTTATTAAAGATTATTTACTTCACTGATAGTCTCTATAACCAGGATAAAGATCATTTCATCCAAGTAGTAACTGCGGCAGAGCAGCAAATTGGTGTGCAGGAAAGAGCAAAAAGGAATGCTGATGAAAAGAAAAAAATGCACAAGAATTAAGATATATGCTAAAACAATCTAATTCATTATCGCGGCTAGAGATTGGCTTCTTGTGAAATAGAAATACCCTATCAAATTTAACCAGGGCAAATTTTTAAGTTTTACGGGTAAAGCCGATTTGGTCAGATTAGAGCAAAGATTACTATTTCTTTATTATTATCTGGGCAACTGGAAGGAGAGATTTAGAAGAAAAATCCGAACGGAAGAGAAAGAAATTTGCAAAATCGGGAGACATTTGGTGAAAAAAGTTGAAATTCAGGGTGTCTTTATTTAGTCAAAATTGTCAATCTTACTGTCAACATATGCTCATAACGTATTGATATTCAGCACATTAAGTTGTCCCACGAGGATTCGAACCTCGACATACAGAATCAAAATCTGTTGTACTACCCTTATACTATGGGACAAAGGAGTGCAAAAGTAAGGCTATCATTTTTATTTTCAAAACTCGCAAAAAGGTTTTATAAAGATTTTAGCCGCCGGCAAGACGCTCTTTCAAATCTGCTTTTTGACAGTAAACCAACTTTCAGAAACGGTTTTTATTTTGAGAGGCTACCACCTTAAACCACTTTAACCAGGTTATAATTTTTCTTTCCTCTTTGGATCAGTAAATATTTTCCATTCAATAATTCATGAGCATTTAATTTTTCATCGGAAACAATCACCTTTTCCTTGTTGACAAAAATTCCGCCACCGGCAAGCATTTTCTTTGCTTCGGCCTTGCTGGATAAAATTTTTGTTTCGGCCAAAAGGCTTACCAGATCAAGTTCTTCCCATTGCTTCCTTGTAATTTCAACTGAAGGAACTCCTTCCATTACCTGGAGCAACTGCGCTTCATTCAGTTCTTTTAAAATTTGGGCGGTATCATTGTTAAATAAAATGGTGGATGCTTTTACCGCGAACTCATAGTCTTTTTTTGAATGAACAAAACAGGTCAGTTCTTCAGCCAGCTTTTTTTGCAGAATGCGCAGGTGTTCATTGCCTGTATGTTGCGCCACCAAATCGCCAATCTCTTTTTGTGATAAAAAGGTAAACACTTTTAAAAACCTTTCGGCATCCGCATCGGCGGTGTTCAGCCAAAACTGGTAAAATGTATAAGGTGAGGTTTTCGACGGATCCAGCCAGATATTTCCTTTTTCCGTTTTACCAAATTTACTTCCATCTGATTTGGTTAATAATGGACAGGTAAAAGCAAATGCTTCCCCACCTGCCTTACGGCGAATTAATTCCGTGCCGGTAACAATATTTCCCCACTGATCACTTCCCCCAAACTGCAGTTTGCAATTTTTATTTTGATACAGCCAATAGAAATCATAGCCCTGCACCAACTGGTAAGAAAATTCAGTAAAACTCATCCCGTTCTCTCCTTCAAGGCGCTTCTTTACACTATCCTTTGCCATCATATAATTCACCGAAATATGCTTGCCCGCATCGCGGATAAAATCTAAAAATGAAATGTTCTTAAACCAGTCGTAATTATTTACCATTTCGGCGGCATTGGAAATGCCCGAATTGAAATCAAGAAACCTGGATAATTGTTGCTTCACTGCTGCCACATTTTTATCAAGGGTTTCCTTGCTCAACAAATTCCTTTCCTCGCTTTTGCCGGAAGGGTCGCCCACCATGCCGGTGGCGCCACCCACCAAAGCGATAGGTTTATGCCCGAATTTTTGTAAATGCACCAGCACAATGATCGGGATCAGGCTCCCAATGTGAAGGCTGTCTGCCGTGGGGTCAAAACCTACATACGCCGATACGGGTTCTTTACAAAGTTCTTCTTCAGTTCCGGGGATGATATCCTGGATAAGGCCCCGCCATCTTAATTCTTCTATTAAATTTTTCATACTCATTTGAAAAGGAGTTGCAAAAATAAAGAACCTTCTGCCGGGAGCATTAATTTTGTTCATTTTAAATTTGAAAGCGGAAGTTTGACAGAGTTTTTCCTAATTTTATCTGTAATAAGCCGGGCGATGCAATATTATATATTAAAGACCGTTTAATTTTTTGCCGGGATTTGCACGCAAATAAATAACTGATCACTCCCAAATGAGAATTTCCATCAAACTCCAATTATTATTGCTGATACTGCTTCCCTGCTTGGGATTTTCGCAATTCAGAAAATACTCGAATGAATTTTTGAATATTGGTGCGGGTGCCCGGGGACTGGCAATGGGAGCTGCCCAGGCTTCTTCGGCAAACGATGGCACCGCAGGCTATTGGAATCCCGCAGGACTGGTAAGCGTTCAGGATAATGCCACCATAAACCTGATGCACGCAAGCTATTTTGATAACATCGGCAAATATGATTATGTAAGTTTTGCCATCCCGGAAAGTAATAATAAAAGAGTACTTGGAGTTTCAGTATTGCGCTTTGCGGTAGACGATATTCCCAATACACTTTTTTTGGTAGAGCCCGATGGCAGCATCAATTATGGGAACATTACTTCATTTTCATCCGCGGATTATGGATTTCTTTTTTCCTATGCACAAAAAATTAAAGATGACAATGATTTAAAAATGAGTTTTGGTGCCAATGCAAAAGTGATCTATCGAAAGGTGGGGCATTTTGCCAATGCCTGGGGTTTTGGTATCGACGCCGGGTTTAAAATGCAGAAAAACCGATGGAGCCTTGGTATTGTAGCGAAGGACCTTACCACCACTTTTAATGCATG
>JBIQMJ010000024.1:0-21156 GCA_044463445.1 Segetibacter koreensis | reverse complement strand
GACACGCAGGAAATCACTTTTGAATTTGGCGATAAAAAAGCAATTACCTGGCAAGGCCGCAGTTGCAATAATTTTCCTGAAGCCGGTGGAGGCAGAGGTTTTAAAATTTTTGGAACCAATGGAACTATGGTAAATTCCGGCAATGACGATTATAAATTTTTTGACAAAGACAATAAACTGATCAAAGAAAGCAGGAAAGAGCCAAAGACGGATACCATCAATAGTATGGGCCCCGGCGTTCAGTTGGATGCATTTCATTTTGAAAATTTTGTAAATGCCGTTCGTGAGGGAAAGCCACTGAACTCACCGATTACTGAAGGCCATAAAAGCGTGTTGCTTTGCCATTTGGGAAACATTGCCCAGCGGGTAAGCCGGACGCTTCATTGTGATGCGGATAACGGCGGAAAAATTTTAAATGATAAAGAAGCGCAGGCGCTTTGGGGAAGGGAATATCAAAGTGGATGGAAACCGGATATTCGGTTGGCTTAAGAGCGGGAACTTTATAAAAAAAAATTACAGTAAGCCAATAAATAAAGCAATTTTTATTTTCGTTGCACTCATTATCACTTAAATTTTTATTCAATGACTTCAAGAAGGAAATTTCTAAGAAATACAGCAATTGGTTTTACAACCGCTACCGTAGCGCCTTTGATGAATCGGGCCAGCGCAATGGATTTTACTAATTCAAAAGGTTCTGCTGATCTTCCCGTAGGGATTGCTGATTATACTTTTTTAAATTTCGATATTCCCCAATCCATCAAAATGATGCAGCGGCTGGATATTCATAGCATGTCTTTAAAAAATTTTCATTTGCCTTACGACAGCACTAAAGAAAAAATTGACGAAGTAGTGAGCGAATATAAAGCAGGCGGAATCAGCATTTATGGGGTGGGCGTTATTTATATGAAAAATAAATCAGAAGTGGACCAGGCCTTTGAATACGCAAAGAATGCAGGCGTTTCAATTATCATCGGTGTGCCCGAGCATGACCAGATTGATTATGTGGAGCAAAAAGTGAAATCATATAATATAAAACTGGCCATTCACAATCACGGCCCTGAAGACAAGATGTATCCTAATCCTCAAATAGCTTTTGATCTCATTAAAAATAAAGATCCGCGCATGGGGCTGTGCCTTGACATTGGCCATGCACAAAGAGCCGGCGTTGATCCTGCCAAGGCGGTTTTACAATATAATAAACGAATTTTTGATCTTCATATTAAAGATGTAACCAAGGCGGAGCAGGATGGAAAAGCTATTGAAGCAGGAAGAGGGATTATTAATTTTCCGGCATTGGTAAAGGCATTACGCAAAATAAATTATCGCGGGCATTGCAGTATTGAATTTGAAAAAGATATGAAAGATCCTTTGCCGGGAATCGCAGAATCTGTTGGCTATTTCAAAGGAGTAAAAGATGGAGTAAGCTGAAAAAGTTTTCTAAAGTTGACTAAATATAAAAAGCAGGTGTTCCTTCGTTTACTGGTGAATTTCTTTCTGAATACAAAAAACTACCTGCATTCCGGCGTGTGTATATACTTCTACCGAAAGCCTTTTCTGCAACTCATGATTATTTAAAAACTTTTTTCCGAAATTCGTCAGCGAAATATCCATCTAAAAACGTAAATACTTCTAAACCCAAATGAAAGGGTATCTTTTAAAACCAAACCGGCCTCTTTTTCCGGCAATTTTATTTGCAGCGTGTATCTTAATCGCAGGATGCCAACAGGGCAATGACAGACTCTCGAAAGAAGAATTGAGGAAACAGTTAGACAAAAAAGAATCTCCGGTTATTGCTCCTTCAGAAACTTTAAATCATTTTGTTTTAGAAAAAAATTTCCAGGTTCAGTTAGTGGCTTCCGAACCTTTGGTGAGCGCTCCCGTTGCTTCCAGCTTTGATAAGCAGGGCCGCTTATGGGTTGTAGAGATGAATGCCTATATGCCTGATACTTCGGGCAATGGTGAGGAAGAGCCGATCGGTAAAATTGTGATTCTCGAAGACAAAAATCATGATGGTATATTTGATGATCGTAAAGTTTTCATGGATTCGCTGGTGATGCCCCGCGCCATTTGTTTATTGGATGATGGCATCCTCGTGGCCGAGCCACCCAAATTGTGGTTTGTAGAAAAAAATGGTGATAAGGCAGGTCAAAAATTTTTGGTGGACAGTGATTATGCAGCAGGAGGAAATGTGGAACATCAGCCGAACGGCTTACTGCGTGGATTGGACAACTGGATCTACAATGCAAAATCGTCTAACCGTTACCGTAGGGTGGGTAAAAATAAGTGGCTGAAAGAGCACACTCATTTTCGTGGGCAATGGGGCATTTCGCAGGATGAATTCGGAAGATTGTATTATAATACCAATTCCTTTAATTTGCTGGGAGATTATTTTTCGCCGTCGTTGGGCGCTGATAATCCGCACCAACCAAAGGTCGAGGGTTTTAATGAAGGTATTGTTTCTGATAACAGCGTATTCCCGGTACATCCCACGCCGGGCGTGAATCGTGGCTACATGAAAGATATTTTGGATGACAGCCTGCGGTTAATAAATTTTACGGCAGCATGCGGCCCCGTTGTTTTCAACAGCTACGGTTTTGGAAAAGATTATTATGATAATGTGTTCGTCGCGGAGCCTGCCGGCAATTTGATCAAGCGTGATGTGCTTACTTTTTATCCCGACTCTACCACAGGAAAAGAAGCTTATCATAACGAAGAATTTTTGGCCAGTGATGACGAACGTTTTCGTCCCGTTAATTTATATGTTGGCCCCGATGGCGCTTTGTATGTGTTAGATATGTACCGTGGAATTATCCAGCACAAAACTTACCTGACCCCTTATCTTGCCGGTGAAGCCATTGCAAGAGGCCTGGAAACACCACTTAACTGTGGGCGCATTTATCGTGTAATACGCAAGGGTACTACATTATCGGCTCCTGCTTTTAATGAAAATGCCGATTCATTGTTGTCGTATCTCAACAGTTCCAATCAATGGCTTAGAGAGACGGCTCACAATTTTATTTTTGATAAACAACTTACCAGCCTGAGTCCTGCGCTTCATCAAATGTTGAAAACAGATAATAATTTGGTTGGTAAAATAAATGCAATGTGGGTGCTGGAAGGATTAGGCGAACTAACCAACAAAGACCTGGAAGAAATCTGGGCAGGTTCATTACCGGCTATGAAGCAACAAATATTGACTGCCGCCATTGCTATCATGCACAACCAACAGAATGCAGATTTCTGGCTCAAAAAATACCAGGCGATGTTGGATGAAAACACACCGGGTCTTGCTCCTTATCTCGCGTATCTCTGCGCAGCCACCATGAAATTTGATCCTTCTGCAAAAGAGTTTATGATGAATACTATAAAAAAATATAGTAGCAACCCTTTTGTGGCAGATGCCATCATCAGCGGCCTGGGAGATAAAGAAAAACAGTTTCTTGCATTTTATTCTCAAAGCGTAAAAGACACTTCTGATTTTTTTGCAAAGCGACTGAGCAAAGTAATCAAAAATGCTGAAAAGCAGCGCCAGGCAGCGCTTGCGAATACGAAACTGAATAAAGATCTGTTGGCCGGACAAAAATTATTTGAAGTAAACTGCAAGGTTTGTCATGGTGAAGATGGGGAAGGCATAAAGGGTTTGGGTGCTCCATTGGAAGGTTCTAACTGGGTAAAGGGAGATAAAAATAAATTGATTTCGATCGTATTATATGGGCTTACCGGCCCGGTAAAAGTAGGAGACAAGACTTATGCCCCACCTGATGTAGCTGCCGCAATGCCGGGAATGTCAACTAATGATAATTTAGGTGATAAAGAAATTTCTCAGATTGTTTCTTACATCCGGAATGCCTGGAATAATAAGGTGGGCAAGGTTACGGAAGATGAAGTGAAAACAATTCGTCAAAAATACCGTGGACGGCAGGAGCCCTTTACCACGAAAGAATTATTGCATTAATTATCTTTCGATAAATGAATAAAGAATTCATTTCTTTCTGCAAAAACTAAAATATAAATTGGTTTTATAAATGAACGTAGACTTTCACTTGCAAAAAAAAAGAGCAACTTTCGTTACTCTTTTTTGCAATTTGAAATATCGATTTTAGCCGATTAATTTCACATTAACGGCATTCATTCCTTTTTTGCCATTTTGCAAGTCGAATTCCACTTTGTCGTTCTCTTTAATTTCATCAATAAGTCCGCTTGCATGCACAAATGTTTCTTTTGAAGAATCATCGTGTTTGATAAAACCGAATCCTTTTTCAGAATTGAAAAATTTTACGGTTCCTGTGTTTTTGTTGTCCATTGTGTTATTGTGTTTATAAAAAAATTAGCAGCAAAGATAGTATTTTATATATCCAATTAAACCCTCTGCTTTTCGTTTTGCATTATTTAACTTTTAAGTTGGAGATTCCCAATGCCCATAAGGAGCATAGCAAAGCGATTATTTGAAACACACCCGTTATTCTCCGTGCAAAAACCAGCGAAAGTGTAGCATTATCATCAGTAACTGTCGTTGTTAATTTCTATCCAATACCCATCAGGGTCTTTGAAATAAATTTGCTTCACTCCGTCTGGCCTCACAGTTATTTTATTGGATTCACCCACCCAGTTTTCAAATGGCACTTGATTTTTATTTAAGTTGGCAATAAAATCTTCCATCGAAGAAACGCTGAAACAAAGATGTGAATCTTTGTCATGATTTACGATGGATTTAGCGCCTGCAATCAAATGCATCTGGCTGTGTGGCCCAATACGAAACCATTCATGTCGCCCGTCATGGAAGGGCTCCCGGATACTTTCGAGCCCAATAATATTTTTATAAAAACCGGCGCTTTTTTGCAGGTCATACACATATACTGCCGCATGATTCAAGGTGGGATTTTTTTTCATTTGTGCCTGGGTGTTTATCGCCATTGCCACGGCAAAGAAAAATAATAAAGATTTCTTTATCATATCAAAGCTGGTTGGTTTAAATATTAGTAAATATACTTTCTATTTGCAATTTTCTGATGTGGCTGATTTCTTTCGTTAAACAATTGCGAAATTATAGGGCATCTTTATATTTTTTTATTGCTAATTGAAGTACCTTGTCGGGCAAAAGCCTGCTGCTCCAACTATTCATACCAAGCGAATGATCATTTTTACTTAAAATGTAAATAAGGTCTTGCCGTTTATAAAACAATTACGGCATCAAACAGAAACGAATTTACTTTTAGTATTGTTGAAGACTTGTAAGGTTTCTAAATCTTAAAGGCCTGCATCAGCACTTAAATCTTTAAATCAAACCATATGGGCTTATTTAATTTTTTTAACCGAAAATCCCATCCTGTCAACGGACAGGAATTTGCCGGCGAAAAACAACCGGTCTCCCTCGAGGTGCCAGCCGAAAAATCCTCCGAAAACGACAACACTTCTCCGGGGCAAAACGGGATCAATCTTTTATTTCAGTTTCTGGATAAAAATTATGAAGTGAAAGGGTATGATGATGCGCTCATCAATGCAGACAGTACGCATTTGGAGCAAAACATCGCCGCGTTAAAAAATGACCTCGAGCGCACGATCCGGAAGGTGAAAACATTCTACGGGGATTTTATTCGGGAGATTGATTTTCACATTTCCAGCCGCAGCCGAAGCGGCATGGTGGATACCGTGGAGGAACTGAAAGTAAAAAAAGAAACGGCTGAAAACCACATGCGCCAGGTGTTGGAAATTGAACAGGAAGCGAAAGAAAACAGAGGCGTAGGGCAGGGCATAATTATCAGCTACACACGCGGATTCAGGAACGGCCTTGCGGCTATTTCACATCATTCCATCATGAATAAAAATTTGTAAAAATAGGTTTACAGAGGTAACACCTTTCCAAAAGGTGTCACCTCTTAGTAAATGAACAAAAACCTTTAAAATTTATTTTATGAAAAACTGGTGGATTCGCTTCGGATGCTTTATGACGGGTTATAATTACGGCATCGTCAGAAACTCAAGCGAGGTGGCCGCAAAAACCGTCAAGCGATATACTTCCGCAATGCTGATCGTTTGTATCTTATGGGCTTTCATCGGGTATGTGTTTACACAACGGTATTTGCATGGAGGACAGGTTGGTTCTATCATCGGCGCTGTGATCCTCGTGCTGATCATTGTGCAGATAGAAAGGCAGATCATTCTATCCATTAATCCCACCTTTTGGCTCTACCTGGCAAGGGGAATTATTGCCTGTACAATGGCCATCATTGGCGCCATCATCATTGACCAGATCATTTTTAAAGAAGATATCGAACTGGAAAAGATCAATTCGATTGAAGAAAGAGTGCGCAAAGCCTTGCCGCCGAAAACGGAAGAGCTTCGTTCGCAGATTGCGTCGCTCGATTCTGCCATCAACAAAAAAGAAGAAGAGCGGCTGAACCTGATCAAAGACGTGGAAAAAAATCCAACGACCGTAGTTTACTCTACTCAACCGGCGGTGAAAAGTGAGAAGCGTACCAGTATTGATACGCTTACCGGCAAACCGGTGATCACCGAAAGGTCCACACCGCAAATGGTTACGGTTACTTCGCATGTTCCCAACGCCGGCATTGCATTAATTGCCCCATTGGAAAAATCCATTGCAGATTTAAGGAATCAGAAAATAGCCAAAGATTCGGCCTTATTAAATATCAGGCCGGCGCTTGAAAAGGAAATTTCTTCCAGGGTGGGTTTCCTGGATGAACTGGAGGTAATGTACCGGTTGATTTCTCGGTCAACGGTAGCATTGATCGTTTGGCTGCTTTGGTTTTTCTTTCTCTTCGGCCTTGAAATGCTGGTGTTGATCAGCAAGGTGAACGAAAAGGAAACTGATTATGAAAAAACAGTAAAACACCACATGGCCCTGCAATTGAAAAAGCTGGATGCTTTTGCGAAGGCCGCAGAGGGGATGTAGAAAAAGCCTATAAAATTTCAAAAACCTAACAGGCTTGTTTGTTATCGGAAACCTTCCGGTAGATGTAAATACAATGGCTGGCGTTATGGCCTTATATTTTGGTTGACCCTGAAGAAATTGTCAGGATCGTATTTCTTCTTGATCTCAGAAAGGCGTTCGTAATTTTCTCCATAACTTTTTTTAACCCTGTCAATGGTTTCAGACATTTCAAAATTCAGGTAAGTGCCTCCTGATGAATAGGGATGGAGCGCGTTCCAATAATCTTTGCACCATTCAATGATCTTTTCGTCATTGGCGGGATCAGGATCCACTCCGATGATCACTTCTGCATACTTTGCATCACGGTGTGCCCAGGGAGTGTCTGGACTGCCGACGCGGCTTGCGGCGCCACTGATCGGATACATGTGCATTTGGGAAAGTGGGGTAGGATTTGCGGAGCCGAATTGTAAACATTTTTCAGCAACTTCTGCGTTCAGATTTTTGAAAAAATCGGCCTTCCAATACCATTGCAATCCCGGGGGTAATAATCCATCGAACAAAGATTGGATGGCCGGGTAAGGCATGGGGCCTACGTGCTCAAACACCGGCTCTTGATCCCTGATGGGTTTGAAAATTTCTTCCGCTTTTTCCAAATCACCGGCGTAACACCATACAATGGCACAAAATTTTTTGTGATGCAGGCTCTCCGGAAATGGAGGCCCGGGAATTTCCAAAGTAGCAATGAAACCATTCAGTTCGTCCGGTGCCTGGTCGAGAAAATCCTGGTACCAGGGCATGATCTCTCCAATCTTTTCTATCGGCCACAGCGTTGGTCCGCCGTAAACCATATCTACCTCGCGAGCCTGGAATAGAAAGGAAGTGACAATGCCAAAGTTTCCTCCTCCGCCACGGATAGCCCAGAAAAGATCCGCGTTTTGCTGGTCGTTTGCGGTAATAAATCTTCCATCGGCCAGCACCATATCTGCTTCCAGCAGATGATCAATGGTGAGGCCATATTTACGGGAAAGATAGCCAATGCCACCCCCAAGGGTAAGGCCGCCGATTCCTGTTGTTGAAATAATTCCGGCAGGCACGGCAAGACCAAAAGCGTGAGTGGCATGATCCACTTCGCCCAAAGTATTTCCTCCTCCAACCCTTACCTTTTTGTCGGCAGGATTTACCCGGATGTATTTAATGCCTGACAAATCAATTACCATTCCGTCGTCGCAAATTCCGAGGCCGCCACCATTATGACCGCCACCTCTTACCGCCACGAGAAGATTTTGTTCTTTTGCAAATTTTACCGATGCCATCACGTCGGCCACATCCGCACATTGAATAATAATCGCCGGATATTTATTGATCATTGCGTTGTACACTTTCCGGGCGTGGTCATAATTTTTGTCCTGAGGGAGTGTAACAGTTCCCCTGATTTGTTTCCTCAATGCTTCTATGGCAGAAGCTTCGAAGGTGATGACTGGCTGCTTCATAATGATTTTTTTTCAAAGCTACCCTCTCTGATGAAAGGGGAATAGCACTATTGGTTCAAAAAATAGCAATCCTGAATCAGCCTGGAAATTTTTTAGGAAACAGAAGCGGCGAATGAAGATGGCAGAATTCCAAATCTTTCAAGGAAACATTTGGAGAAGTAAGAAGGGCTGTTGAAGCCAGACCAGTAGGCAATTTCAGAAACATTTCCTTCCTGTTTGCTGATGGCTTCAGCGGCTTTTTTTAGCCGGTGTTCTTTAATAAAATCATTGGGAGAAAATCCGCTGAGTGTGGTGACCTTCCGGTATAACTGCGTTTTGCTCAAATTTAATTTCCTGGCAAGATCACCGATATTAAAATCAGTAACATTCCACATGGATTCCATAACTGTGTTAAGACTGTTGAGAAATTTTTCGTTGCCCCGGTTCAAAACCCTGATCGTATCGTCATTAAAAATCGCAGGCATTTCAGTGGTTAATTCTTCTTTCATTTCTGAAGAGATCACTATCTGGCCATTTGTGGCAATACTGCACAACTGTTGCGCCAGGGAAATCGTTTGGCCGAAAAGTTCGGGACTTTCATTTACCGGCGATCCCGCGCTAAGACCAATTTTAAAATTTAAATCTACTTCAGAAAAATCCGGTTGTTGCATTTGATTCTGGATTTCTCTTGCACATTGCATCCCTTTGGTGATGGATTGAAATGAAACAATAAAACTACCCTTCTGGTATTTTACTTCACGGCCACCGAATTGTTGTATGGACTTCCGAATAATTTCATTATGCCGGGCAATAAACCGCTGACTTTTTTCCCGCCCCACCCTGGCTTCCCAAATCATTGCCTCAGTTAAATTGGTGATCATGAGCGTACGAAAAGCAGTTTCATTGATGATGTTCCTTTCACCTTTTTTGCCGGCCGGATCTGATATCCTTCCTAAAAAAGCATTTACCACGTGAGTATCTACTTCGATAATCTGGTTCGGAATCATGCCGTGAGCCTGGTTGTGCATGGATTTGACAGCGTCTTCCTCCGGGGCTTCGATGAGACAAAAAGCGGTGCCGCGTTTTTCATCAAACCAATAAGTCAGGCCGCGGCAACCATACTGATCCTGAATTTTCAAATCTTCCTGGTGGACTTTAGCCACTGCTTCAGCCGTGACTGCCTCCGGAAGATCGTGCCGGTCCATGAATATAGGCATAAGTAAAAATTTGACTAATTAAAGATATAGAAAAAAGCAATGTGAGATTAAATGTTAGTAAAGAGTGGTTTTTAGTAAAATATTCAATGAAATAAATCTCTGAAATCTGTTATTAATAAAATACAAATCCGTATTATTTATTTATTTGCTATTCATATTACTTCGTGCAAATGATCCTTGTTCATTTTATTACAGGATGGTTTTTTGTTTTAACTTCATTATCAGTTTCATTTGTTCCCAAACTAAACTACTGATGAATGAACCAGTTTAAAAGTGATAAACAATGAACTCTACTAATCACGAACACCATCATACAGCAGGCCCCCATGAACCGGCAGGCGAGACGGAGAGGGCACATGAGAAGCATGCCGGGCATAATGTAGCTGATTTTTGGAAACGATTTATTATCTGTTGCATTGTTTCTGTGCCGGTGCTTGCCTTGTCGCGGATGATTCAATCATGGCTTGGTTTTGAAATTTCATTTACCGGAGACAAATATGTTCTGGCACTTCTTTCCACTTTCATTTTTTTGTATGGAGGCTTCCCTTTTCTGAAAGGATTATATGATGAAGTAAAGGACAAAGCGATCGGCATGATGACGTTGATTGGTGTGGCCATCACAGTGGCATGGACTTATAGCGTTGCTATTACTTTTGGCTTACCGGGGATGGATTTTTATTGGGAAATGGCGACCCTGATAGACATCATGCTCATTGGCCATTATTTCGAAATGAAATCTGTAATGGGAGCCTCCCGTTCTCTCGAGCTCCTCGTGAAAATGATGCCCGCTACCGCACATCACTTTGTGGATGGTCATCTACATGATATGTCGGTAGAAAATTTAAAAATTGGGGACATGGTTTTGGTAAAACCGGGTGAAAAGATTCCGGTGGATGGTTTGGTGCTGGAAGGAGAGAGTTACCTTGATGAAAGCATGTTGACGGGAGAAAGCAAACCAGTTAAAAAGGAAAAAGATAGCAAAGTGATTGGTGGCGCGATAAATGGCAATGGCTCATTGACGGTGCAGGTAACCAATACCGGCAAGGACAGCTATCTGAATAAAGTAGTGAAACTGGTGGAAGATGCGCAAAAGGTAAAATCGAGCACACAAAACTTTGCAGACCGTGCAGCCAGGGTGTTGACTTTTGTAGCATTGGGTGGTGGTATTCTGACCCTTGTAGTTTGGCTGCTTTTAGGTTTCCCATTTGTATTTGCTTTGGAACGGATGGTTACGGTGATGATTATTTCCTGTCCTCATGCATTGGGACTGGCGGTTCCTTTAGTGGTAGCCATTTCTACTGCTCTGTCCGCACAAAAGGGATTGCTGATCCGCAACAGGACTGCGTTTGAAAATGCCCGGTTAATCACTACTGTTATTTTTGATAAAACAGGAACGCTCACCAAAGGAACTCATGAATTGCAGCAAACCATAGTTTTAGATAAACAGTTAGATGAAAAAGAATTATTGAGGCTTGCGGCAGGTATTGAACAAAATTCTGAACATTACATTGCAGCGGGCTTGCTCAAAAAGGTAAGAGAAGAGGGAATTGCCATTCCGAAATCTGATAAATTTAATTATATGCCCGGCAAGGGCCTGGAAGGAGTAGTAGAAGGTAAGGATATAAAAGTGGTGGGGCCCAATTATTTGAAAGAGAAGGATATCGATCTGCAACAGGTGAAAGACAAGGTGGCGGGAACTGTGGTGTTTATCTTCGTGGATAATAAAATAGCCGGTTATTTTTCTTTCGCTGACCAGGTCCGTGCAGAATCATTTGAGGCAATTCGTGTATTGAAAGAATCAGGGATTAAAAATTTATTGCTGACAGGCGACAACGAAAATGTGGCCCAAAAAGTAAGTGAAGAATTGAAAATGGATGGCTACATGGCGAATGTATTGCCACATGAGAAATTGGAAAAGGTGAAAGAATTACAACAAAAAGGAGAATTTGTTGCCATGACCGGCGATGGTGTGAATGATGCACCGGCGCTGGCCCAGGCAGATGTCGGCATCGCGGTGGGGTCCGGAACTGATGTAGCGGCAGAAACTGCGGATATTATTCTCGTGAATTCAAATCCGAAAGATATTGCCAGCCTGATCTTATTTGGGAAAGCTACTTATAATAAAATGATCCAAAATCTTTGGTGGGCAGCAGGATATAATATTGTTGCCATTCCGTTGGCCGCCGGTGTTTTATACAAATGGGGTATTATGCTTAGCCCCGCGATAGGCGCCGTTTTGATGAGCTTGAGTACAATTGTAGTGGCTGTGAATGCACAACTTTTGAAAAATCATTTGAAATGATTTTCAAAAGAAGGAATAAAGATATAATGCAACAGAGTGAATAAAAATTTCTTTTTTTTATTCGTTTACTGTTCAGTGAAGGTTTATTGCTAAACCTTATGTTCAATTGAAAAATAATTTTTTAATGAAGGGTATTAATCTTTTAAACAAAAGAGGCCATCCTTTTCAGACGGCCTCTTTTTCCTGAGGTTACCAACGGCGCACTTTTGGGCGGAAGGTTCTTACAACCAGTCATAATACGATCACAGTGAACTGGATTTAATTTTGATCATAATATCTGGCGATGCAAGTAAAATTATCCTCTCTGGCTAATAATGTTTGTAGTAAATAGGTTATTTGTTTGTAGAAAAAAAACGACAAGGAATTAATTTATGAAGACAAGATAACATTGTGAGCTTCGGCCAGATGCATGAGTTCCACTACGTTATGCACGCGCAACTTTTCAAATATCCGCCCTTTGTGGGTTCCCACTGTAGAGGTATGTACATTTAGCTTTTTGGATATTTCTGCCACAGAATCGCCTTTCGCCAGGTGCTGCACAATTTCAAATTCGCGGGAGGATAATTTATCAAAAGGGTTTTCAGCTTCATTTTTTGAAAGAAGGCCTGATAAAATTTTTTGGGTAAATGACGGGCTTATATAATTCTTACCATTCAACACCGTATTGATGGCATTCTCAATTTCTTCATTGGGCGCATCTTTTTTTACATAGCCTTTCGCTCCGAGATTCAAATATCTTTTGGCATAAATTTCTTCTGCATTCATGCTAAACATAATGACTTTTGTGGAAGGCTTGACCGCAAGAATTGCCTGGAGCGTTCCGAAAGAATCGGTATGGGGCATATTTACATCCATTACTACCAGGTCATAATTTAGTTGTTTCACTTTTTGTAAGGCTGATTCTCCATCATAGGCTTCATCAATGTTGCTGTGGGGAAGAAAATCATTGATCAAAAGTTTAAGTCCTGTTCTCACTATTGAATGATCATCAACAAGTAAAATATCGGGCATATATTGTTTTTACAATTTTCATAATACGGTGGTTTCTCAAAGCTAAATTTAAATTAAAAATATATCAAAGAAATTTCCTGTCTTACAGAAAAATCACCAACTAAACTTTCTTTTATTTTTTTGTTGCTTTCGCATTATAAGCAATTTCGATTATCATTGCGGCAACCATTGGAAACTGTAAGATACTTTGCGGTAAACATTTCGTGAAACGGTTTTTTTGTCAGCCAATATTTAACGTGGCATCAATGTTGAACAATATACTAATTCTAAAAATCTTTATTTCTTTAATACTAATTTTGCCAGATTGACAAGTGAAAAAACATATGAATAACAACTTTTTTATGAATGGCCCGGAGGATGAGATGGAATTTATGCCAATGATTCCGCTCCACGAGGAAGGCGAAGGAAATGATGAACAACCGATTCCTGCTGATTTACCACTGCTTCCTTTAAGAAATACGGTACTTTTCCCCGGCGTAGTGATTCCCATTACGGTGGGCCGTGATAAAAGTATTAAGGCGGTAAATGATGCTTACAAGGCTGACAAACTGGTAGGTGTGGTTTCACAAAAAGACAGCCTGGTGGAAGAGCCGGCTTCCAACGACCTGGTGAAGATTGGAACGGTGGCTAAAATTCTTAAGCTTATTAAAATGCCTGACGGCGGAACCACAGTAATCATCCAGGGAAAGAAGCGCTTTGTAATTAATGAAATCACTCAGGAAGAACCGTATTTTAAAGCTAAAATCTCGGTTCTTCCTGAAGAGGAATTAAAGGAAGACACGGATTTTGATGCAATGGTCGGATCCATAAAAGAACTTTCCAGCCAGATCATACAACTCTCACCCAATATGCCTTCAGAGGCTACCATCATTTTAAAAAATATTGAGAACCCTTCTTTTCTGATTCATTTTGTAAGCAGCAATCTCAACAGCAATATTCTTGAAAAGCAAAAACTTTTGGAGATAGAGAATATTAAAGAGAGAGCTGAAGTGCTGTTGAATTTGTTGCAAACAGAATTGCAATATGCAGAATTGAAAAATAAGGTAACCAACAAAACCCGGGCTGAGCTTGATAAACAGCAAAAAGATTATTTTTTGCAACAGCAATTAAAGGCAATCAAAGAAGAATTAGGAGGCGACAACGTAGCGGAAGTAAAAGAAATGCAGAAAAAGGCCGAAACCAAAAAATGGCCTGCGGCTGCAAAAGAGATGTTCGCGAAAGGGATTGAAAAATTAGAAAGAATGCACCCCTCAACGCCTGATTATTCTGTGGTTTACAATCACCTGGACCTGATGCTGGATTTGCCCTGGGAAGAATACACCAAAGATCAGTATGATTTTAAGAAGGCAAAAAAAATTCTTGATCATGATCATTATGGAATGGAAAAGATCAAACAAAGAATTTTAGAATACCTCGCTGTTTTGAAATTAAAAGGCGATATGAAAAGCCCGATACTGTGTTTTATCGGCCCTCCGGGAATTGGTAAAACTTCACTTGGTAAAAGTATTGCCAATGCGATCAACCGGAAATATGTGCGTGTCAGCCTTGGTGGCCTTCATGATGAAAGTGAGATTCGCGGCCACCGCAAAACTTACATTGGCGCTATGCCGGGAAGAATCCTGCAATCCATCCGGAAAGTAAAATCTTCCAATCCTGTAATGATTTTGGATGAAATTGACAAAGTAGGAATTGATTTTCGCGGCGATCCTTCTTCAGCCTTGCTCGAAGTTCTGGATCCGGAACAAAACAATAACTTTTACGACAATTACCTTGAACTGGAATATGATTTGAGTAAAGTGCTGTTCATCGCTACAGCCAACAATCTTCAAAATATTCAACCGGCTTTGCGCGATCGCCTCGAAATTATCGACTTGAGCGGTTATGCCATTGAAGAAAAAATTGAGATAGCAAAGAGGCATTTGTTGCCCAAGCAAAAAGAAGCCCATGGGTTAAAGGACGTTCATTTTAAAATCAGCGATGCTGTCCTCGGAAAGATCATTGCTGATTTTACAAGGGAAAGTGGCGTTCGGGAACTGGACAGGCAGCTTGCCAGTGTGATGCGTAAATTGGCAAGAGAATATGCGGAGAAAGGTAAATTGAAACCGACAGTAAGTATGAATGATGTAGAGAAAATTTTAGGAAGATCAAGATACAGCAACGAGGTGTATAAGTCAGCAAATATGGCTGGGGTGGCTGTTGGGCTTGCCTGGACTTATGTAGGCGGCGATATTTTATTTATTGAATCTGCCACCAGCGACAATGGAAAAGGTGATTTAAAATTAACCGGCAACCTGGGAAATGTGATGAAAGAAAGCGCTTCAACTGCTTTAAGCTATCTCCAGTCCAATGCAAAAAAATATGGAATTACACCCGAATCTTTTTATAAAAAAAATGTGCACATTCATGTTCCTGAAGGAGCCGTGCCAAAGGATGGCCCAAGTGCAGGAATTACAATGATGACAGCCCTGGCTTCTTCATTTACTGGCCGCAGAGTAAAACCTTACCTGGCAATGACCGGCGAAATTACCTTGCGTGGGCAAGTGCTTCCGGTAGGAGGCATCAAAGAAAAAGTGCTTGCTGCTAAAAGGTCTGGCATCCGTGAGATCATCATGAGCGCCCAAAATGAAAAAGACATTAAGGATATCAACCCCAATTATATCAAGGGTCTAAAAATACATTATGTAAAAACCATGCAACAGGTACTGGACCAGGCATTGGTGTAAAATACTTTTACATTCTTCTAAAAAGCCAACTTCAGCGAGTTGGTTTTTTTATATCCGGTAAATAAACAAATAATTCAAAATCCTGTTTGCCGTGATCAGGAATGGCTTTCTTTTCTGGCTTCATAGTTGTTCATGAAGCAATACCATTTTTATTTTTTTAATTGTTTTTCTATATGTTGGCTTTTGCTAAAACGATATCCTCCTTTTTGGTTTTTATCATCTTATTTTTAATCCATCCTTTATGTTTGATGGCCCAGGAGAACCGTGGAAACGATACTGCTTACTATATTTATTTTCCGGGCAGCATTACCGGCCGCCTTTATACTTCTCAAAAATATACCCGTTTTACTTTACGAAGTAAAAACACTCATGGACTTAATTATCATCCTAATACTACTTTTAATTTAGGCGCAGGCGCTACCTACCATAATATTACGATTAACCTCGCTTATGGCTTTGGATTTTTAAACCCCGGAAAAAGAAAAAACAAAACTCAATATTATGATTTGCAGGGACATTTTTATCGTCCCAAATGGGTCACTGATTTTGAAGGCCAGGTTTATAAAGGATATCATCTTTCATATGGCTTACAGGCTGATGATGATAAAAATTATTACCGAAGCGACATGCACATTGCCTTATTTGGAATTTCACAATACTATGTCTTTAATTCAAAAAGATTTTCTTTCAGGGCAGCATTTAAACAGAATGAATGGCAAAAAAAATCAGCAGGTACATTGCTTGCAGGCAGCGAAGTATATTATGGAGTGGTAAAAGCAGATAGCAGTTTGATACCTCAATTTGCACAGGAAAAATATCCTCAAAAGAATTTGACTAAAATAAATTATTTCAGCATTGGGCCTGGTATCGGTTATGCATACACGCAGATAATAGCTCATTACTTTTTTCTTACCGGCGCGTTGACCGGTAATTTGAATTTCAGCTTTGCCACGGAACATTTACGGGATAATAATTCTGTTTATTTTTCTGTAAACCTCCTGACCCGTTCCAGGTTAGCCGCAGGCTATAATAGCCGTAGCTGGAATATAAGCGCCAACTGGATTTCCGATTGTTTGCCATTTGCCGGAATTGAACCCAATACCGGCTACAAGTTTAGTACCGGCAATTTCAGAATTGTTATTGCAAAAAGATTTTATCCGGGGCACCGGTTGAAAAAATATCTTAAATCCTTCGATAAATTATTTAAAGAATGACCGATAATAAAAAATAAAACCAATGCTTATTGGGAGTTATTGAAATGATTCCTACCTGTCGGATTTATCCATGACTGTTTATTTATGGTAATAGCCTATTTTTAGCTTTCTTAAAAAATGTAACAATATGAGATATTGCTTTGCACTTGATTTGAAAGATGATCAGAAGTTGATAGCAGAATATGAAAAGCATCACCAGAAGGTTTGGCCTGAGATCATGGATTCAATAAAGGATTCGGGAATTACTGATATGTAGATTTACCGGGTTGCCAATCGTCTTTTTATGATAATTGAAACTAATGATGATTTCTCATTTGAGCGGAAAAATGAAATGGACCGCTCCAATCTGAAAGTGCAGGAATGGGAAAACCTGATGTGGAAATACCAGCAGTCCCTGCCCGGAACAAAGCGCGGTGAAAAATGGCGTATGATGGAAAAAATTTTTGAACTTTAATATATTTGCTTTATTCATCCTTTGCGATGTTGCCCCTGTTTAATAAAAAATATGATTCAGCAAGCGATATAAAGGAGTTGGATGTTTAATCCCTTCTGTATGTCAGGCTGCACCGGTTGAAAGGTAATGATCTGAGAAAATGAATGTATAATTGCACCCTGATTATTAATAATTTAATTCAATAAGATGTTTTCTTTAAAAAATAAAAAAGCTATCATTACCGGCGCCGGCAGCGGCATTGGCAAGGCTATAGCTTTACTTCTTGCAAAACAAAACGCTGAAGTCCACATCATAGAACTAACTGAAGAAAGCGCCCGTCCGGCTTTACAGGAAATTACTGATAATAACGGTAAAGCCTACACGCATACATGCAACGTGGCCAATCAAAAAGAGGTGGTGAAGGTATTTGAAAACATTGGCACGCATGATATTTTGATAAATAATGCAGGTATAGCACATATCGGGAAAGCGGATACTACTTCTGAAGAAGAATTTGACAGGGTGATAAATGTAAATGTGAAAGGAGTTTACAATTGCATTTTTGCGTCTGTTCCGTGGATGAAAAAAAATGGAGGAGGTGTAATTATCAACATGGCTTCAGTAGCTGCCTGGTGTGGCTTGGATGAAAGGTTTGTTTATTCAACAGCAAAAGGCGCGGTGGCTGCGATGACATTGTCAGTTGCCAAAGATTATATTCATGAAAATATAAGATGCAATTCAATTTCACCGGCCCGGGTTCATACTCCTTTTGTGGATGGATTTCTTCAAAAAAATTATGCCGGACGCGAAAAAGAAATGTTTGATAAATTATCTAAGACGCAGCCGATAGGCAGGATGGCAGAGCCCGGTGAAGTAGCTGCTTTGGCCTTATATTTATGTAGTGATGAAGCCTCCTTTATTACAGGAACAGATTACCCGATAGACGGGGGTTTTTTGAAATTGAATACCTAAAATCATGAAAATGAAATACCTGATTTTTTATTTATTTACTGCAATGATCCTTACTAACGCCCATGCACAGACGTATTCTCCCGTCCCTTCCAACATAGAAGCAAGGCAACAATTTCAGAATGCAAAATTTGGACTATTTATTCACTGGGGAGTTTTTAGCATTCTTGGTGATGCAGAGTGGGTAATGAACAATCAAAATATAAAAGTAAAAGATTACACGCGCCTCATGCATTTTTTTAATCCAACGGGATTTAATGCGCATGATTGGGTGAGTATGGCAAAGAATGCCGGCATGAAATATATTACTTTAATTACGCGTCACCACGATGGATTCAGCATGTGGAATACCAAATATTCTGATTTTAATATTATGAATACACCCTATCATAAAGATGTGGTGAAAATGATCGTGGATGAATGCCATAAACAGAACATGAAAATATTTCTTTACTATTCATTGCTCGACTGGCGAAGAGATGATTATTCCTATTGGACCGGCAGAACGGGCCAGGGAACGGGCCGTACGATGCATGGAAACTGGAATGATTATATAAAGTTTATGGAAAATCAGTTGACTGAATTGCTCACCAACTACGGAAAGATAGACGGCATCTGGTTTGACGGGTATTGGGATCAAACTGCACCGGAAGGAGCGAAGGACAGAACACCCAGAATAGATTGGCATCTGGCTGAAATCTATGCGCTCATTCATAAAATACAACCTGCTTGTCTTGTTGGTAACAATCATCATTTGTCGCCTCTTCCGGGAGAAGATTTTCAAATGTTTGAAAAGGATTTGCCTGGCCAGAACAAATCCGGGTTAAGTTTTCAAAAGCCTTCTGAACAACTGCCTTTGGAGACTTGTGAAACGATGAATAATTCGTGGGGATTCAATATCAAAGATGATAATTACAAATCAGTGAATCAGCTTATTCATTATATAGTAAATGCGGCTGGCCGCAATGCCAATTTTTTATTAAATGTAGGGCCACAACCCAATGGAATTATTCAGCAGGAATTTCAGGACACTTTACAATTGATAGGAAAATGGATGGATACATACGGAGAAAGTATTTATGGAACCCGCGGAAACATCATGCCGCCACAGGATTGGGGAGTGGTTACTTCAAAAGACAAAAAAATATTTGTCCATATTTTAAAAGATTCCATTCCATCTATAGTGATAACCGGAATTAAGAATAAAATCAAAAGTTGCCAACTGATGGGACAGAATCAACAGGTGAGATGTAAGCAAGATAAAAACGGAGTGACTTTAAATCTTGAAGGAATCAATTTAATTGAGCCCGACACCATTATTGAAATCGAAACTAAATAAAAATCAAATTATGAAATTAATTCGTTTTGGAGAATCCGGCCAGGAAAAGCCGGGAGTAATTAAAGGAGACAAATGGTATGATGTGTCAGCGTTTGTAAAAAATTATGATGAAGATTTTTTTGCAAATAATGGAATTGAAAAATTAAGGAGGATGATTGCTGAAAATAATTTGCCGGAAATTAATACCAATCAAAGATTAGGTTGCCCGATTCATAAGCCGTCAAAAATTATTTGCATTGGATTGAATTATGCAAAGCACGCCAAAGAGACTAATGCGCAGGTTCCCAAAGAGCCTATTATTTTTTTCAAATCCACCACTTCTGTTTCAGGTCCAAACGATGATATTGTGATTCCTAAAAATTCTGGAAAGACCGACTGGGAAGTAGAGCTTGCCGTGGTTATAGGGAAACGGGCAAGTTATGTGGAAGAAGATGAAGCGATGGAGTTCGTTGCAGGATATTGCCTGCATAATGATGTGAGCGAAAGAGAATTTCAAATAGAAAGAGGAGGGCAGTGGGTGAAAGGGAAAAGCTGTGATACGTTTGCCCCGCTTGGCCCCTGGCTGGCAACCAAAGAGGAAATTAAAGATGAAAATAATTTACGTTTATGGCTCACCGTTAATGGTAAAAAAATGCAGGATTCCAATACCAATGACCTGATTTTTAAAATACCTTTTTTGATTTCTTATATCAGCCGGTTTATGACCTTGTTGCCCGGAGATATTATTTCTACAGGAACGCCATCGGGCGTGGGGCTTGGTTTTAACCCGCCCGTTTATTTAAAAGCCGGTGATGTAGTGGAATTGGGCATTGATGGCCTGGGAACACAAAAGCAAAAGTTAAAAAATTGGTCAAAATAATTCTTCTATCTTTGATTTCATGATTTTAAGATGAATAATTTGCTCTCCATACAAAAGCAATTGGAATTGATAAAACCTTCACTTGTGTCAAGGTATCATGTAAGCGAATTGGGTTTGTTTGGCTCTGGTGTGGGAGATGATTTCTCTCCTGAAAGTGATATTGATATTATAGTGGATTTTAGCCGGCCAATCGGTATTGAGTTTATTGATCTTGCTGATGAATTAGAAGCCCAACTAGGGCGAAAAGTTGATTTAGTTTCAAAAAAAGGTATAAAACCCCAATACTTTAAAGCCATCCAAAGTGATGTAATTTATGTCTAAGAGAGACTCACGTTTATTGTTAGATGATATATTGCTTAGTATTGATAAGATTACTGAATATACTCATGATTTGTCTTTTGATGAGTTTTTGAATGACAGTAAAACCCTAGATGCAGTTATCCGCAATTTTGAAATTATAGGAGAAGCTGCCAATCGTTTGCCGGATGATATTAAAGATGAATACCCGTTGGTGGATTGGTACAGGATCCGGGGTTTCCGAAATAGAATCGTTCATGATTATATGGGGATTGACTTTCAATGGTGTGGCTTATCAAAGAAAACTTTCTTCCTGTTTTAAAAAATCAAATACAAAATATATTCAATGATCTTTAGCTTTTTGTAATAATAATCGTAAAATGATAGACACTCATATTCACTTCTGGAATTATGACAAAGTAAAAGACGCC
>JBIQMJ010000023.1:0-21331 GCA_044463445.1 Segetibacter koreensis | reverse complement strand
TACTATTTCTGTGTATGTTGATCTTTGTGAAAAAACAAGGCTTGAAGCATTCCAGCATATGGTACAGCATGCGAATGACAGGGGGGCGAATGCTGTCATCAATATCAGGTATGATACTAATGAAGTAATGAATGGAGTTACTGAAGTTTTATGCTATGGAACAGCGGTGCAGGTGGTCAATCTTTAAATGATTTGATTTAATTGGTTATTATATAGTAAACCAACAATTTTGCCTGAATTTTATTTTGATCAAAAGCTGACGGGTAATAATGATTGCCAATCCTATAATTTAATTTTTTTTGTAAAAAAAAAGTTTACAATTTTATTTTTTCCAACTTGTTTTTTCAGGCGAGGTTTGTAAAAATTAATTTTATGCATATCAGAATTTTAGTTACCGGGGGCACCTTTGACAAGGAATATGATGAACTTACCGGCCGCCTTTTTTTCAAAAATACCCACCT
The DNA here is from genome assembly GCA_044463445.1 of Segetibacter koreensis. Taxonomy (GTDB): domain Bacteria; phylum Bacteroidota; class Bacteroidia; order Chitinophagales; family Chitinophagaceae; genus Ginsengibacter; species Ginsengibacter koreensis_A. The sequence continues at coordinate 20,870 of JBIQMJ010000023.1, read as the reverse complement.
CAGGGAAATGTTGAAGCGGGGGAGGTGTAATGCTGATGTGGCGGTTGAAACGCTAATGATGATAGATAGTTTGGATATGACAGATGATGAGCGGAGAGTCATTGAAAAACACTGCAGAGACGCGGAAGAAAAGCATATTGTTATTACTCATGGCACTGACACCATGGAAGTCACCGGCAAATTCCTTTCTGAAGCGTCTATTGAAAAAACTATTGTCCTCACCGGGGCGATGATTCCTTATAAGTTTGGGAGCTCGGATGGATTTTTTAATTTAGGAAGCGCACTTGCTTTTGCCCAGTCCTTACCCGCAGGGGTGTATGTGGCAATGAACGGTCAGTATTTTGATGCGGCAAGGGTCAGGAAAAATAAGAAGAAAGGGATCTTTGAATCGTTCTGATGGTTCAGATAATATTGTACCGCAATTAAAAATTTATTAAATAGTTGCCAATGTTTCGATAAAAAAACACATCTTTCGGCAGATACAAAAGGATTCAATATTATAAAATGACCACTATTGTTACAATTTTTGACTTCTTGCAAGACAAAAAAAACACGAAAGCACTACAGTTTTGGCTTAGCTGGGACTGACTCGCGTTTTTATCATCTTTTGTTCGCTAATCGAACTTCAATCACGGCTGAAAATCCTTTTGAGCTACAGAATAAAAATATCAACTTTAAGCTCGTTTACTGTACGGCGTTCGGTCTAAAAATCATAAATTGCTTTGACTCTTCAACAAACAGAGAAAACAAATTAAAAAACAGTGCGAACATTATCAATTTTTATAGCGGCAAGTTTGGACGGTTACATTGCAAAACCGAATGATGATCTTAGTTTTTTGAAATTAGTAGAAAAGGAAGGCGAAGATTATGGGTATGCAGAATTTACCGCAAATATTGACACCATAATTATTGGCAGAAAAACTTACGATTGGGTGCTTGGGAAAATTGGCGCTTCTCATTACGATAACGGAGAAAGAAACGTTTATGTTATCACCAGAAACGAAAAGCCGGGAGTTGGGAAAACAACATTCTACACAGGAGATCTAACCGAATTAGTGCAACAACTCAAAAGAGAAAATGGAAAGAATATTTATTGTGACGGTGGTGCAGAAATCGTGAATGAGCTTTTGAAAAACGACCTGATTGACGAGTTTATTATATCAGTGATTCCTGTATTGGTTGGCGATGGAACGAGGCTTTTTGAAGACGGCAGACCTGAGCAACAGCTTGAATTTTTGGGAGCAAAAACATTTGACACAGGACTAACGCAATTACATTACAAACGAAAAAGAACACAATAAGGGAACATAGCCAGGTAAAGAAATGTGAAAGATATTCAAACAGTATCCATTTGAGACATTGGGCAGGGAATTAACTACTGAAGAAATTGAAAAAATAATAGATGCAATTGGTGAAAAAAAAATTGGTATGAAGCAATTGCAGATTTAATTAATGAAGATTTATTTTCAATTCTGTTTCTTAGTTCTTATATTTTTGCATGGCTTCTATTTTTTCCAGTGAGGAAAGACTTTCGGGAATTGGCTTGAACGGTTTGCTGTTTTTATTAACGATTCTGTCTTTCAGGGACGAAAATCGGGAATCCCAGGTATTGATTTGGATTTTGATAAAGACGGAAAGCGTTATATAGTGGCAATTAAATCTGGCCCTAATTGGGGTAATGGGGGTCAAATGAAAAACTTAATAAAATTATTTCAGTTACCAATAATATATTATTCATTTAAAATTTAATTTATCATGAAAAAAGTTGTTCACAAATCAGTCTTGTTCTTCGCTGCGATACTCTTTTTTATCGCGCCCCAGTCCTGCAATCAGTCAGGCAAAAATCAGGATCAAACACAATCTGAAACACATGAACATGAACCATCAGATTCACAGTTAGAGCACCATGAGCATGAAAGCATGGCCTCAGATAGTCTTGTTCTAAACAATGGCGCTAAATGGAAAGCAGATGCGCCAACCAATAAGAACGCCGGTCTTCTTATCGCAACCGGTGATCAATTCGACAAAAAATCAAACAAAACATTGGAAGATTATCATGCATTTGGAAGTGATATCAATACAGGAATTAACAAAATGATCAACGAATGCACCATGGAAGGCGCGCAGGATCAGGCACTTCATATGTGGTTTTTGCCGGTGCTGAAACAAACGGGCACTTTAAAAAACGCAACTGATACGACAGGGTTGAACAATGTGACTTCTGAAATGATTCACCGCCTGCATATCTATAAAGACTACTTTGAATAAGCATTGCGGTGATGAGGAGGAGTGGTGATCAAAATGCTCATTTTCTTAAAGTAAACAATTCATCTATTGAATGTCTCATAAATTCTTTTCGATTTATCACGCTTAAAATTTAAAATCATACAAACAAACACTCTTGATGCTCTAAGAAGCAATGCAAAACATGATATTAACTATTGATACTTGGCCTCGTTTTTATCGCAAAGCGCTTCCTGTTGTTATTACAATTGTCCTTGCCAGAAGCCGTTATTGAGCTACTCAAATTCATAAAAATATTAGATAAAAAATAAGACAGATTAATGGTTGTTATTACTTAGATACATCCTGAAATTCAAAGCATAAAGGACAATTACTCTGTCTTTCAAGGCTGAAATTTTGACTTTTGATTGTCATTTTTTCTAAACTCGCCGACAAATTTTCATTTTTTTAATGGTAAAACCACGCTGGCACACCAGTTGAACCCTGTTATTTAAAATCATTTTTAACCAATTAAAAAGGAGGTAATTATGACACTCGTAAAAAGAAATGGAAGTTTGTTAAATCCATTGCCTATGCTTTTTGATGATTTCTTTAACCGGGATTTGTTCAACTGGGGAAATTCAAATTTCTCTAACACCAACACTACAATTCCTGCGGTTAATATTAAAGAAACTGCGGAAGGTTATGAGGTGGAAGTAGCTGCCCCCGGAATGACGAAAAAGGATTTCAAGGTTGAACTGGATGGAAACTTACTCACCATTAGTTCTGAAAGAACCAACGAAAGTGAGGAAAAGGAAGATGAACGTTATGCCCGTAAAGAATTCAGTTATCAATCTTTCCAAAGAGCTTTCACCTTGCAGAAAGATGTAGTGGACATTGACAAAATTCAGGCGAAGTATGAGAATGGTTTATTGCATCTTCTTATTCCCAAAAAAGAGGAAGCAAAACAAAAGCCACCAAGGCTTATTCAAATTTCCTAATGGATAAAAAAATTTCTTCCAACAAGAGTTGCCTTTTTTAATAAGGCAACTCTTGTTGTTTACAACCGTTTCTATATGACTTTTCTTTCAATAATAAATTTTGAAGAACTTTTGAAGAGCATTGTAATCATGCTTCTTACAATTTTATTGATTGGGCTCTTATTAGTGGGCTATAACATTAATGATTTAACCAGGTTAAATAATATAGTATGGAAACACAATTTTATATAACGTTAACATTAAAGACACATAAAGGACTTGAAAGCTTTGCAAAATTCTTTATTGGAAACAATCGCTATCGTGCTTACGATATATTCAAACAGTTGATAGGTTCGCATAATGTTAGCGAAGAAAATATTCTTTATTTTGACTTTTGGGAAATCGAAAAAGAATTACCTGTAAATCTTGATTTTATTACTTGTACACTAAATCAATTGGCTGAAAATTGCCGCATCATTACTAAGGAATTATTCAAATTAGAAAATTTGGAAAGCCCCTAACCAGCTATTATACCTAAAGCAAGACGGAGTGAATAGATGCAGCATAAAAAATGCTGTTATTATTGGTTTTAGGATAAAAAAGGGATCAATTCCACTTTTAAATTTGTGGCCTTTCGGAAGCTTTTATTTTTGTTTTATAAAAAAGTTCGACTTCTGCTACCTTACACCAGTTTGGATGATCAATCATTGTCTGTTCCATAACATAAATCATTTAAAGTTTCAAAAATTAATTATGGAACTGTCGCTGCTTTCAGACGACAAAGGCCATGAAGCAACAGAATAAATAGCAAAGCAGCTTTATGCTGCAAAATTAATTGCAGAATCACAGAAATTTGTTCTCTTTGTCACTCATTTCGTAATTATGCAGCCGGATTATCCTTCCAAAATTTTTAACGATAAATCACACAGCTAATGTTGCTTGGTGCAAACACTTGCGGCATAATGAAAGCACGTCTCAGGCCTTATTTTGAAAATATTTCCGGGGTAGCACTTTTAAGATTTTCTTGAATTTTTTATTTGTTCTCCGGTTTCTTTGTCTCCGGCAATTGTGGGTAGTCAGGTTGTTCTGTCAAATAAATAGCAATGTCTTTTTTGCGGCTTTCAGGTGTTACAATCAAATGAGTAATTTTCCCGTTTTCGAGGGTTGCTTCCACCGTCGTTTGGTAAGGAGCGTGTAGTTTGAAATGGACGTCCCACTGAGAGGGCCAGGCGGGGAATAGCAATATTTTTTTGCCATTGGTCTGCATTAACATTTCCTGCAAGCCAATCATTGCAGAACCTCCCCAATTGTGATCCGGAGTCCAGTCAAATCCGGGGCCCCAAAATGTGGGAAACCTTCTTGCGGAATTTTTTAATTTTTGTAATGTCAAATGAGCAGCCTCTTTGGTTAGTCCAAGGCGCGCGGCGAAAATATTATCTTGTTTCCATCCCACGTAGCTTCGATTCTTTACTGCGGCGCTATCCAGGTACCAGGTATTCAGTGCATATTGCAAATTTGGTTTACCAACGCCGTAGATACCCCAGGGAAATACAGGATATAATTGAGGAGTCTCTACATTATTTATTCTTTCCCAGACCACTGCCGGGGAAATAGCTGTATCTCCATTGATGGTGTGGCGCGGGATCGGTGGAATTGATTTATACATCCTTTTCCATTTTTCCTTTTCTTCTGGGGTCAAATAATTCTCAGGAAGGTACAGTAAATGTGTAATTACGGTTTGTAAAGCAGCGATGGTCGAGGAAGCATTATACGCCATTTTATAGGTTTCGGCAGCCGAGCCTGGAAAGAGGATTAAATGTCCTTTTGAATCTAATTCCTTTATTCCCCGTTTCCTGGCCAGGTATCTGTAATGTTCATCAAAAAAGGTGAGACAGCTTTTTATCAATGGAAGATAGCGGGAAATATCGGTGCCATTGTAGGATTGCGATTGTAAAATCATATCACAAAATTCCAATACCGTATCCCATTCATATTCCAGCCATGCATTATATTGCATACCCGGATCATAATCCTTTGGCCTTTTCCATCCGTATTCGCTGGCGTTCGGTAACCCAAAGTTTTCTAATTGCTCCGTAAAACTGGCGCCATCATGATGCCAATATACTTTGGTTCTTAAAGTAGCTGCAGGCAGCAGGCGCAGATAGAATTCGAAAGCAGCCTCCATCATATCATAATCGCCGCTTTTCAGCATGGGATAATATACCAAACGTTGATTTTGCTGGGTGAAGATTCCTCCTCCCCAATTTCTGAAATCCGGTGTAAAGGGAAAACTACTATCTGTCAGTACCGGATCAAAAGTAAACAGCCCTCCGTTGAATTTGGTAGGATAAGCACCATAGGCATTACAGGCAAGCATGTACCTGAATAACTGATAATTCCGCGCGGCTTGCCAGGGAGTATCATTGGCAAGCTTTTTTTGAGGATCAATGATGATGAAACTGCGGTTCCAGAAATTCTTCCACCATTCCTGGTTTTTCTGCCAGGTCGCTTTTGAGTCGCGCTCGGATTGAGATTCCAATTTTTCCAACTGACGATACCATGAAGCCGTATCGGGATATTTTCCTGCATTAAGTCCAACTAAAAGCCGGATATGACGTGTGTGGTTTTTACTTTTGAGCCGGAAACCGACAAAAGGAGTCTGCAAATACCGGCCAGTATCCATTCCATAAGGTTCAAAACCAGCACCGCCCATAAAACCTCCGAAGGTTAATTGTTTTAATGGATCGAATAAGCGGTTTTTCACACTTCCCAATTGCTGCTGTTTTACCGTAACATCAAAAATCGTGGTGTCTTTATTGCGATGGTAGAAGATAACTTTATTCTTCTGAAAGTTAATTTGGTCCCTGAATACTTTTGTTATTTCTTGTGGAGCAAATTTATACGAGTTCTCATTGTTTTCTTTGCCCTGAACGATATGATCTTTTGTTCTCCAACTTTCATAAGTGACTATCGCTTTTATCTTTTGCCTGCTGTCAATTTCTATGTGGATTACAGGTCGAAACACTTCTACCCACACATGAATGGTGGCGAGTTCCTGCCCCTGCTTACCGGTTATGTAAATGCTGCCGTCAAGAATTCTCAATTGCTGCCTGAAATTGCCATCTGACAAAGGGTTTGGCGTTAAATGCACCCTTACTCTGCCTAATTTCAGAAGGGCATTGTTTTCATCGAAAGTGCCACTTTGTGCTATGTAAAATAGCAGGTCACCGTTTTCCACCCATACATTTAAACCAATATCGCCGCCTCCGCACGGCATTGATGAGCCTGCATTATTGCTTTGGCTATCCCAATTGATATTATAATTATTTAAATCATTTGCAGGAAGTGATTGGGCGTGAATAACTGAAGTGAAAATTAAGAAAGGAAGGAAGAAAAGATAGAGATGAAAATTTTTCAACGGTTGGTAGAGTATTTATCGTGGCCAATTGACACGAATGTACTATTTGTTTTTAAAAATAATGATCGTATTAATTTTTGACACGATCAGTAAATTAAAGGATAATCCATTAATATAGTCAGATAATACATTCTTTGTAAATGACGATGCTCTTAGTTTTACCGCAATTGATTTTTAAGAAATTTTTTAGTGCAACTCCGAATTACAAATCAGTTGAAATAGTTTAGAAATTTTTTTTCTAATTATTATTTACTTTAAGAAAATAAATTTTCTCATAATACAAGCAATACGGAGTTTGGTTTTTACCCGACTCCCTTTTTATCTTTTATTCGGAGAATTTTTTAAAAATTATTAAGTAAAAAAATTTAGGAAGAAAGATCGATTTGCAGCATTGGACTTGATTCGAAATTTCGATTGATTTTTACCATCATCAGACCTGAAAGAATTATGAACGTATCCCGCTTGCTTTTACCATTATTATTTATCATTTCGTGTGCACAAAGTTCTTCTTTGAATGCACAAAAGAAAATAGAACCAGCAACAAAAAGCGTTTCTATTGCAGTAACATCATCCAATAATAATCGAATCAATTTTGGAGTAAAAAAATTATCAGAAACGTTAGTACATGCTGGTTATACTGTTCATAAAATTTCTTCAATCGAAATTTACTCAACAACAAAAAATTTGATAATTGTTGGAAAAGAAGATGATCCTCCATTAAAAAAAGTTAGCGGATTACTGAATATAAATTTAACAAGGAAATCTGGCAAAGAAGGATTTTCTATTAAATCAGGAAGGAATAATAATACAATTATTGCCGGTGAAGACAATTCTGGCATATTGTATGGCTGTATGGAATTAGCTGAAAGGATAAAGGAAACCGGAAAATTACCTGAATATATTTCTTTTAAAGACCAGCCGGAAATGGTGCTTCGCGGCACTTGTATTGGTCTTCAAAAATCTACCTTATTGCCGGGAAGAGGCGTATATGAATATCCGTATACCCCAAAAAATTTCCCCTGGTTTTATAATAAGGCGCTTTGGATAAAATTTTTGGATTCAATGGTTGAAAACCGTTTAAACTCCTTGTATCTATGGAACGGCCATCCCTTTGCTTCGCTGGTTAAATTGAAAGATTATCCTTATGCACTTGAAGTTGATGATTCCACTTTTAAGAAAAATGAAGAGATGTATCAATTTCTTACAAAGGAAGCTGATAGGCGTGGCATCTGGGTTATACAAATGTTTTATAACATCATTGTATCGAAACCATTTGCTGAAAAGAACCACATAAAGACACAGGACCGTAACCGGCACATCACACCTTTGATAGCTGATTATACAAGAAAATCTATTGCGGCTTTTGTAGAGAAATACCCAAATGTTGGATTGCTGGTTACATTAGGCGAAGCAATGGAAGGTGTTGGCCAGGATGATATAAACTGGTTTACAAAAACAATTATTCCCGGAGTGAAAGATGGTCTTGAAGCTCTGGGGAAAAAAGATGAACCACCAATAGTTTTAAGAGCTCACGACACAGATGCGCCATCGGTAATGAAAGAGGCGCTTCCGCTTTATAAGAATTTATATACTATGGCCAAATACAATGGCGAAGCGCTTACCACGTATGAGCCGCGTGGTACGTGGGCAGAACTTCACCGTAAATTAAGCAGTTTAGGAACGGTGCAAATTGAAAACGTGCACCTCATGGCAAACCTTGAACCGTTTCGTTATGCAGCCGATGATTTTATACAAAAGTGCGTCCTGGCTATGCACAATATTTATCATGCAAACGGATTGCACCTGTATCCTCAAGCGTCTTATTGGGACTGGCCTTACACTGCTGACAAAACCAATCCGCGCCTGTTGCAGATTGACCGCGATTGGATGTGGTATAAAGCGTGGGCACGGTATGCATGGAATTGTCATCGCGACCGGAATGATGAAGTGAATTATTGGGCCGGCCTCCTGGCAAATAAATATGGAAGCAATCTTTCCGCTGCAAAAAATATCCTCCTGGCTTTTGAGCAGTCCGGGGAAATTGCGCCAAAGTTATTAAGGCGATTTGGAATAACTGATGGCAACCGGCAGACATTATCTTTAGGAATGCTAATGACTGAACTAATTAATCCATATCGCTACGGCTTATTTACCTTATTATATAACTCTGAATCACCCGAAGGAGAGATGTTGACGGAATATGCAGAAAAAGAATGGAAACATGAAAAGCATGTAGGCGAAACTCCGGTTCAAATAATTAGCGAGGTGAAAATTCACGGCAAAAAGGCCGTGGAAGCGGTTGAGCAGGCTGCACCATTGATTACAAAAGACAAAAAAGAATTTGAAAGGATTAAAAACGACATGCACATTTATAATGCGCTTGCCAACACTTATGCTGAGAAAGCTGAAGCTGCTTTATCTGTTTTACGATATAAATATTCAAATGACATTACTGACCTTGAGAAAGCCCTGCCTCATTTGGAGAAAAGCTTAGCCTGGTATAAAAAATTAGCTGCATTAACGAAAGATACTTACCTCTATGCGAACAGCATGCAAACAAAGCAAAGAAAAATTCCGGTTAGCGGTGCCGATGGAAATTTTAAAACCTGGACAGAAATGTTGCCAGTGTATGAAAACGAACTTACTTCTTTCAAAAAAAATATTGATTCTCTGAAGGCTCCAAAGTCAAAAACCGCTGTAAAAAAAATAGAGCTGTTGCAAAACGCAGCGGTAACTTTAATTACGAAACCTGATGGATATTATTCAATAAATACCGGCAAGGAATTATTTAGCGATACCAGTACTTATATCAAGAATTTTGCTGAAGAATTAAAGCAATTGCAAGGCTTAAAATTTTCGAGAGTAAAACAATTAAAAGAGGGTACGCATCTTGAATTTTCAAATGCAAAACCGGTAAAGGTTTTGGTAGGTTATTTCAATACTCAGAATCCGGAATATCTTCAGCCACCTACTTTGGAAAATGATGCAAGCGCCAATGATTACGGCCAGGCACAAACGAAAATTGCGAACGCATTGATTATATCCGGGATGCCGTCAGTGAACATTCACACGTTTTCTTTTAAAGCAGGCACCAATTCACTTGATTTGCCAAAAGGAGCCGTACTTATTTTAGGTTTCGTTGATGATAATAAATTAACGCGATCTTACGACACGGGCCTCACGCAATCAGGAGTAAAAGAAGAATTGGATTGGTTATTTGAATAAGAATAAGTGTTACTCTAGGTTGCTCCAGTAAACGAAGAAATAAGCACGTTTTTCAATTTAAACAGAAGGACTCTAATAATATTGCTTTTGTAGATTTTGTATTCTAAAAATGAATTTTAAAAAATGAAAAGATTTTTCGGATTTGTAATTGTCAGCTTAAGTATTCTGCTTTTTTTAGGAAATACCTGCTTTGCTCAATCGTCGCAACAATTTATATTGAGCACAGCTAAATTGAAATCTTATGTCACTTATTTTAATTCAATCGATACAGAAGCGGTAAAAAATTATGTTCCCAATAAAGATGCATTTGGCTGGCTGGCTAAAAATATTCCGCTTTTTGATTGCCCTGACACAACGCTGGAGAAGATGTATTATTACCGCTGGTGGTCATTCAGAAAACACCTGGAAAAAACGCCGGATGGTTATGTTTTTACAGAGTTCATCACCCCGATGAAACATGCGGGTAAATATAACACGATCAGCAGTGCGCTGGGCCATCATATTTATGAAGGAAGATGGCTGCATAACCCAGAATATATAAACGACTACATCAATTTTTGGTTGCATGTTGATAAGAAGACGACCAGCCCTCACCTGCATAATTTCAGCAGTTGGTTGCAAAATGCAGTTTATAATCGTTACCTCGTTACTCCGGATAAAAACTTTTTAGAAAATAATTTACCGGCACTCGATTCGGATTATCATCAATGGGAAAAAGAGAAACAATTACCGGATGGGAAATTCTGGCAATATGATGTCAGGGACGCGATGGAAGAATCGATCAGTGGCGGACGACACGTAAAAAACGTGAGGCCGACCATTAACAGCTACATGTATGGAAATGCGGTGGCTATGAACAATATGGCAAAACTTTTTGGAAATATTTCTCTTGAAAAAAAATACAAAGCGAAAGCTGCATCACTAAAATCAATAGTCCAGGATTATTTGTGGAATGACAGCGCTTCTTTCTTTGAGGTTCGCCTGCAAAATGGACAATTTTCTGATGCACGCGAAGAGATTGGTTTTATTCCCTGGTATTTTAATTTGCCGGATGATAAAGCGAAAAATCCAAAAGCCTGGGACCAACTCACGGATACGACAGGCTTTTGCGCTCCCTGGGGAATTACCACAGCCGAAAGAAGAAACCCAGGATTCAGAACGCACGGTTCAGGACATGGGTGTGAATGGGATGGGGCTGTGTGGCCGTATGCAACTACGCAAACTTTAAAAGGATTGGCAAACCTACTGACCAATTATAAAAATAAGGGTACGATGAATAAAGAAGTATTTTATAAAGAGCTGCATAAATATGCCTGGTCGCAACAAAAAAGAGGACGGCCTTACATTGGTGAATACCAGGATGAAAAAACCGGCGAATGGCTGAAAGAGGATAACCCGAGAAGTGAATTTTATAATCATTCCGGCTTTGCAGATTTAATCATAAACGATCTTGTCGGTTTAAAACCACGTCTTGATAATGTGGTGGAAGTATTTCCATTAATACCGAACGGACAATGGGATTGGTTTTGTTTGGACCAGGTTTTATATCATGGTAAAATGCTCACGTTTTTATGGGATAAAGACGGAAAAAAATATGGCAGGGGAAAAGGATTTATGATTTTTGCCAACGGCAAAGAAATTTATAAAGGAAAAGAATTAAAGCATGTAATGGCGAAAATGTAAAGAGTAACAGTTTTTGTCGAAGGAATAAAATTATGAGTAGTTGAATAAGGTAATAAGGTCCATTTTATTTAGGGAATTTCAGGTTACTAAAGTAATAAAATATTAGAGATCAAACGGTAACAAATGACCTTATTACCTTAGTAAAATAACAGTAAAATAGATTCCAACCTTATTACCTTATTTTACTTTGTATAAACCAACAGTACCTGATTTCTAATTTCAGATTTGTGGTACGTGATTTTTGCAAACCACGATTTTACCCGACTATAGTTTACTATAAAAAATCATAATTGTCGAATAAATTTAATCGTTTGATGATGTCATCTACAGTAACAGGTTTCGAGCCTTCTCTCCCTTGCGAGAGGGGATTGGACGGGAGGCTCATAAGCTTTTTTACCCTTGCTTTTCTTTTCATGTTTGTTACAACACAAGCACAGGAAAACAGCAAGCTTACATTATGGTATAATCATCCGGCAGAAAAATGGACAGACGCATTGCCTGTTGGAAATGGAAGGTTAGGCGCTATGGTTTTTGGGGGTGTTGAGCAGGACAGGATTCAATTTAATGAAGAAACTTTATGGACTGGCAAACCAAGGGATTATAACCGACCTGACGCTTTTCAATATTTGGGACAAATCCGCCAACTTCTTTTTGAAGGAAAACAAAAGGAAGCAGAGAAATTAGCCGGAGATCATTTTATGGGACTCAAAAGCAAAGCTGGAAATAAGGGGGAGTGGTTAAAAGAAATGCGTTCGTTAAAAGGAATGAAAGGTAATACGGCTTTGCCTGCCTATGATGACAGTAAGTGGAGAACCATAACGGTTCCCACTTATGAAGGATGGGAAACTGCTGGATGGGAAGGCCTTGATGGAGCGGTTTGGTTTAGAACCACATTTACGCTTCCGGAGGAATGGAAAGGCAAAAACCTGGTATTGGATTTAAATAAAATCCGCGACCAGGATTTCACTTATGTCAATGGAAAACTCGTTGGAACTACTGAAGGTGCAGAAAATCGCAGGAGATATATTATTCCAAAAGAGGCGTTGCTAAACGGAAAAAATACCATTGCCATACAGGTCATAAATTATTTTGATAAAGGCGGTATTGCAGGTTATAAAGATACGTCACGGCATATTGTAGTTTATCCCCAAGGTGATTCCCGGGATAATGCTATTTCGCTAAACAAAAAATGGAAGTATTTTATTCAAAATGATGAACCGCCCGCCGTTCCTCATTACCAGGCTGCATACCAGCCATTCGGCGATCTGTGGTTGAATTTCAGAAAAACAGATAAAGTATCAGATTATAAACGGGAACTTAATCTTGCCAATGCTATTTCGCGTACAACTTATTCTTCCAACGGCGTCAGGTATACAAGGGAATATTTTGCAAGTCAGCCCAACCAGGTTATTGTTATTCATCTTACTGCAAGCAAACCTGGAAATATTAGTTTAGAGGCGATGCTCAATAGTCCTCATAAATATTCTTCTGTGAAAAAGACTGCTGGTAATACAATTGATCTTTCAGTAAAAGTGAGAAACGGCGCATTGCACGGTGAAAGCTTTTTGCATGTGATTGGTTTAAAAGGAAAGGTTAGTATTCAAAATAATAAAATAGAAATAAATAAAGCAGATGAAGTAACTCTATACCTTACCGCTGCCACTAATTACAAAAATTATAAAGACGTCTCCGGCGATCCTGTCGCCATCTGCAATAAAGCTTTGCGAAGCATAAATGGCAAAACATATAATGAAATAAAAGCAGCGCATATAAAAGAATATCAAAAGTATTTCAATACCCTTTCCATTAATCTTGGTAATAGTGAAAATGAAAAGTTGCCGACGAATGAACGTATTGAAAAGTTTGCTTCATCAAACGATCCGGCGCTTGTTGCGCTTTATCTGAAATATGGAAGATACTTATTGATTTCAAGTTCGCGGCCGGGAACTTATCCGGCAAATCTGCAAGGAATCTGGAACGACAAGCTTGCGCCACCATGGGGCAGTAAGTACACGACCAATATTAATGCAGAAATGAACTATTGGCCGGCTGAACTGCTCAATCTTTCGCCCATGCATCAGCCGATGTTTAAGATGATTGAAGAACTTGCTCAAACAGGAAAAGAAACCGCAAAAGATTATTACAATGCGCCCGGTTGGGTGCTTCATCACAATACGGATATCTGGCGTGGAACTGCGCCCATTGATGCACCGGATCATGGGATTTGGGTTACAGGCGGTGCCTGGCTATGCCATCAGTTATGGGAATATTATTTATTTACGCAGGATAAAAATTTTTTGAAAGACACTGCTTATCCAATAATGAAACAAGCAGCTTTGTTTTTTAATTCATTTCTTATAAAAGATCCAACAACAGGATGGCTCATAAGCACTCCGTCTAATTCCCCGGAACACGGAGGATTGGTTGCCGGCCCCGCAATGGATCATGAAATCATAAGGGATTTATTTAGCAATGTTATTCAGGAAAGTGAGATTTTAAATATTGATAAAATTTTAAGAGATACCCTTATAGAAAAGCTGGCAAGGATTGCTCCCAATCAAATTGGAAAATATGGCCAATTGCAGGAATGGCTTGAAGACAAGGATGACACCAGCGATCATCATCGCCACGTATCTCATTTATGGGGTGTTTATCCCGGAAACGAAATCAATTGGGATCAAACGCCTCTGCTGATGAAGGCAGCACGCCAATCTTTATTATACAGGGGCGATGCCGCCACAGGCTGGAGCCTTGCGTGGAAAATCAATTTGTGGGACAGGTTTAAAGATGGTAACCATGCATTTAAATTAATTCAAATGCTCCTCAGCCCGGCATCAACAAAGGGAGAAGGATCTTATCCTAATTTATTTGATGCGCATCCGCCGTTTCAGATTGATGGCAATTTTGGCGGCGCTGCAGGCATTGGAGAAATGCTTTTGCAAAGCCAGGCGAAATATATTGATCTGCTGCCTGCCTTACCTGATGCCTTACCGGAAGGAGAAGTGAAAGGCCTTTGTGCAAGAGGAGGATTTGTGATTAATTTAAAATGGCAAAATGGAAAATTGCAACAGTTTGAATTGTTCTCAAAAGCAGGCCGACCTTGTCTTTTGCGCTATCACGATAAGGTGGTGGAATTAAAAACACAAAAAGGAAAAACTTACAAGTTCGATGGACAGTTGAACAGAATTTGATAATGGATTTTACAAAACGACATATCATTATAAATAAAACAAAAATTGCACAAAACCTATTGCGTGTTGCAGATTCTCATCTCCAACAGAATTTAAAAAACCGGGTTATTTGTTGCTTTACTGAATGGAAAACCACAATATCAGTGAAACCCAAAATGTCGCCGGTTGGTGGAGAAATGCACCCGAAAACCGGGAAGGTTTATTTGAGATACTTTCATTTCAGTAATTGCTTTAAAATTTTCCTGGTTTGCCGGAGATTAAAAAAACAAAGTATTTGTTGCTTTACTGTTGTTTTTTATTTATTCCTCCTGTTTTGCTGCAATGGAAATTTATATGCTCAAAGTGCCCCCAGGCAACAAATTTCTCTTGATAAAAATTGGCGCAGTGTAGAAGATGATCACAACGAAAATGCTTTCGATGGTTTTGAAAATCCATCTTTCAACGACAAAACATGGTCGCATGTGGAAGTGCCGAATAATTGGGATGCTTATGCAGGTTACCGGAGATTGTTACATGGCAACCGGCATGGATATGCCTGGTATCGTAAAAAGTTTTCGGTAAAATCTCCAAATAAAGGCAAACATTTTTTTCTGTATTTTGAAGGAGTTGGTTCTTATGCAACGGTTTGGCTGAATGGTAAAAAAGTCGGTTATCATGCGGGCGGTAGAACGACTTTTACAATAGATGTAACTAATTCAATTTACCTCAACAATCAACAGAATTTGTTGGCAGTTCGTGCGGATCATCCGGCATACATTCGTGACTTGCCCTGGGTTTGCGGCGGCTGCTCTGATGAAAGAGGATTTTCCGAAGGCTCCCAACCGATGGGAATATTCCGGCCCGTTCATTTAATTGTTACAAACGATATTAGAATACAACCTTTTGGTGTTCATATCTGGAATGATACTACGGTTTCAGAAAAATACGCCCGGTTGTATGTTGATGCAGAAATTAAAAATTATGGCAACAGTGCAAGAAATATAACGATAATAAACAGGTTGATTAATGCAAAAGGAATCACCATCAGTGAAACGAAATCGAACTCGGAAATTCAACCTGATTCGGTTAAGATTATTCACCAGGAACCGGCATTGTCAAATGCACATTTGTGGAGTCTTGATGATCCCTATTTATATACACTTGTCACCGAGGTTGTTGAAAAAGGAACAATGATCGACCGGGTTACCACGCCATATGGTATTCGCTGGATCAGCTGGTCTGTTAATAAGCCAGTTTCATCCAATCAGTTTTTATTAAATGGCAAACCTGTTTTTATCAATGGGGTTGCAGGATACGAACACCTCATTGGAAAGAGCCATGCCTTTAGTGCCGAACAGGTAAGAACCAGAGTGATGGAGGTAAAAGCTGCCGGCTTTAATGCTTTTAGAGATGCGCATCAACCCCATAACCTTCGTTACCAGCATTATTGGGATAGTTTGGGTATTTTATGGTGGCCGCAAATGAGTGCGCATATTTGGTTTGACACACCGGCATTTAGAAAAAATTTTAAATCGCTTTTGGAAGAATGGGTAAAAGAACGCCGCAATAGTCCTTCACTAATTTTATGGGGCTTGCAAAATGAAAGTAAACTGCCAGCGGATTTTGCAAAAGAATGCACTGATTTAATTCGCAAGTTAGATCCTACTGCTTCATCGCAGCGGCTTGTAGTAACCTGCAATGGTGGGGCCGGAACCGATTGGGATGTTCCTCAAAACTGGACGGGCACTTATGGTGGTGATCCCGCCACTTATGGAAATGATCTAAAGAAACAAATTTTGGTTGGTGAGTATGGTGCCTGGCGTACATTGGATTTACATACCGAGGGTCCGTTTGTACAAAAAGGAATTAACAGCGAAGACAGGATGACACAGTTGCTGGAAATGAAAGTAAGGCTTGCTGAATCAGTGAAAGATAGTGTGGCGGGGCATTTCATGTGGCTGCTCACCTCTCACGATAATCCGGGCAGGGTACAGGGAGGAGAAGGATATCGCGAACTGGACAGGGTTGGTCCCGTGAATTATAAAGGCTTATTTACTCCGTGGGAAGAGCCTGTAGATGCATTTTATATGTACCGGTCAAACTATGCACCAAAAGACAAAGAACCAATGGTGTATATTGTTTCACATACATGGCCAGATAGATGGCTGACACCTGGCATTAAGAATAATATCGTCGTTTATTCGAATTGTGATGAAGTCGAATTATTCAATGATGTCCGCTCGCAATCGTTGGGAAGGAGAAAAAGAAAGGGCATCGGAACGCATTTTCAATGGGATAGTGTAAACATAAAATATAATGTTTTGTACGCAGTAGGTTATATAAAAGGAAAAGAAGTTTCCACGGATTATATCGTTTTAAATCATCTTCCGCGTGCACCGCATTTCAATGATTTTTTCAAAGATGCAAAACCGGTTACTTCTCCGCAAGAGGGATACAATTATTTATACAGGGTAAATTGCGGTGGACCGGATTATGTTGATGAAAACGGCAATAAGTGGATGGCCGATCGTCAAAGAATGGGAAATAAATTTTGGGGTTCAACATCATGGACAAAGGATTTCCCGGGAATGCCTGCTTACTTTGCAAGCCAGCGTAGAACTTTTGATGCGATACAGGACACAAAAGACTGGAAGCTTTTTCAAACTTTCCGGTATGGAAGAGAAAAACTGCATTATGATTTCCCGGTACCCGATGGCGATTATTTGGTAGAACTCTATTTTATAGAACCGTGGTTTGGCCGGGGAGGTGGAATTAATTGTAAAGGTTGGCGTTTATTTGATGTAGCCGTTAATGATAAAGTGGTTTTGAGGGATGAAGATATCTGGAAAGAAGCAGGATACAGCACCGCATTAAAAAAGACAGTGAAAGTAACTGTAAAAGGAGGATTACTTACCATTTCCTTTCCGCGTGTCGCCTCGGGCCAGGCAGTCATCTCAGCTATTGCGATTGCTTCTCTCCATAAGAATATTACGCCTGCGAAACCTTCTCCTTCTTTAATTCAGAATTTAAACGTAAATAATAAAACTGCCGCAAAAAAATGGACGTTACAATCCTGGCTTGATCCCGGTAGTAAGGAATATACTCATGGCAATATTGCTTTCAGCGCATTGCCTCCGGAACTTTATGGAGCTGAATGGATTCAAACACCAAAAGTTTTAAAGAGTGCTCAAAATTCCACCATCGCTACTTTTGCTGTAAGCAATGATGCCGATGTTTTTATAGGCGTGAGTACAAACATTATTACAATTCCGGAATGGCTGAATGGCTATCAAAACACCAATACTTTCATTGAAAACGATTTTGATGGAGGACAGCGTTTCGCTGTTTATCGTAAAAGATTTAAGAAACGGGCAACCGTGTCTTTGGGCTACAATGGAAGCTTGAATAATAAGACTTCAATAATGTATCCAATTGTTGTTTTACCTGTCTCTAATATGCAACCCGCTTATGATCTGAAGCCTGTTACCAGTTACAAAGCCGTAGATGGGAAGTTGTATGGCCGTGGCTTAGTCAAAGGAATTATCAATGGAAAAGGCCGGGTGATTTTTAATAAACCATCTGCAGATAATTTATTAGAATGGAAATTTGATGTGGGCGTTGCGGATATGTATTCACTGACCGTTTCTTACAATAATCCAAATGGAAAAACAATAAACGGCACTCTCGAAATTCTATTTGCCGATGGGGCTTTGCTGAAAAAAGAAGATGTTGAATTTAAGGCAACACGTCCGGGAAAATCAAATTACATTAGCACTACTACCGGCACCATGATCAATGCCGGAAAATATATTGTGCAATTAAGATCGAAAGATGCAACAGGCTTAAGCATTAATTCGCTTGATGTACAATAATACTTAAATGAAAAAAATGTGTGAATTATTATTATAAAAAGAAACAAGGAAGTTCCTCCCGATTTTTTAGATTATAATTTTCTAATAAGGATTCCGGCTTCTATACAATTATGAAAACATTGAATCATTTACAACTATATAAATTCCGATTGACAAAAAATATTGTTACTTTCCTACTCCTTTCCCTTACCTCATGCCTGGTTACCGCGCAATCGCTTACTGCGGTAAATCTTACCTGTGAAAACCAGGCAGATCCTTTAGGAATTGATAATGCTTTTCCTGAATTAAGCTGGCAGATAATCTCAGGACAACGTGGGGTTTTACAAACTGCTTACCGTATTTTAGTCTCTGATGATATTGAGAAAATTAATAAAAACACAGGCGATATCTGGGATTCAAAAAAACAAAATAAAAATTCGTCTGTTCATATCCGTTATGCAGGAAAAGTTTTGCTGGCAAATAAAACTTACTATTGGAAAGTAATGGTTTGGGATAACAAAAATAATATTTCCCATTGGAGCAAAACCGCTGTGTGGCAAATGGGACTACTTTCGAAAAATGATTGGAAAAATGCCCGGTGGATCGCCTATTCAACGCTTCCGGATTCGCTTCGTATTGTTCCGGGAGAGCCTGGCAAAGGCAACAAAAAAAGGCCTCCTTTAAATGATGTGTTGCCTTTGATAAGGAAAAGCTTTTTGGTAAAAAAGCCTCTGAAAAAAGCAACCGTTTTCATTTCGGGATTAGGGCAATTTGAAATGCATTTGAATGGTACAAAAGCAGGTGATCACTTTCTTGATCCCACCTGGACAGAATATGAAAAAGAAGCGACGTATGTCACTTTTGATGTTACCAGGCAACTTAAGGAGGGCGAAAATGCAATTGGCGTGATGCTGGGAAACGGATTTTATTTTATTCCCAGGGATAAGCGCTACCGTAAACTTACCCGCGCTGACGGTTTTCCTAAAATGATCTGCCGGGTAGCATTGGAATACAAAGATGGCTCTTCTGAAAATATAGTCAGTGATGGATCATGGAAAACAGCCAAAGGCCCTATAACTTATTCAAGTATTTATGGCGGCGAAGATTATAATGCCAACCTCGAACAACCAGGTTGGGACACAGCGCCCTTCAATGATAAAAACTGGAAGCAGGTTGAAATAACCAACGGTCCACCTGAACTTCGTTCGCAAATGTCTGGACATGTGAAAGTGGAAGAAATATTTACTCCAAAAAAGGTTACCGAAATAAATGACAGCGTAGTGGTATACGACCTCGGGCAAAATGCGTCCGGCATCCCGGAAATCACTGTCAGAGGAAACAAAGGCGATACGGTTCGCATCGTTCCCGCGGAATTGCTGAAAAAAGATGGAACGGTCAATCAGCATGCCACCGGCTCTCCTCATTATGATGACTATATTTTAAAAGGCGGCGCTGCAGAAACATGGCATCCGCGTTTTACTTATTATGGCTTCCGGTATGTACAAATTGAAAGAGCTGCACTTTCCACCGCTTCAAATATTCACCGGCTTCCAGAAATACTGTCTGTAAAAGGATTGCATATACGAAATGATGCGAAAACAGTGGGCACATTTGAATGTTCGAATGAATTGTTTAACCGCACTTTCACCTTAATAAATTGGGCGGTTAAAAGTAATTTGATGAACGTGTTAACCGATTGTCCACACCGTGAAAAATTAGGCTGGCTTGAGCAGGCGCATCTTATGGGAAATTCAATTCAATACAATTATGATGTGCACAATTATTTCAGAAAAACCGTTCATGATATGATGGCTTCTCAAACACCGGAAGGACTGATTCCCGAAATAGCGCCTGAGTATGTAGTGTTCGA
Organism: Segetibacter koreensis; assembly: GCA_044463445.1. Classification (GTDB taxonomy): domain Bacteria; phylum Bacteroidota; class Bacteroidia; order Chitinophagales; family Chitinophagaceae; genus Ginsengibacter; species Ginsengibacter koreensis_A. The sequence goes on along the minus strand of JBIQMJ010000023.1, from coordinate 450 downwards.
TTTCGGAGGTGGCATGTTCCGTGATTCTCCTGAATGGGGCAGCGCCGGTATTTTATTGCCGTGGTATTTATATCGCTGGTATGGCGATAGCGAAATATTAAAAGAAAGTTATCCGATGATGCAAAAATATATTTCCTATTTGCAGACAAAGGCAAAAGATAATATTCTTTCACAGGGGCTTGGCGATTGGTACGACCTTGGACCAAATCATCCCGGCGTATCACAATTAACGCCGATGGGCATCACCGGTACTGCAATTTATTACTATGACCTTAATGTGATAAGTAAAATAGCAACCCTTTTGGAAAAAGAAAATCAAGCATCTGATTATGATAGGCTCGCAGCTGAAGTAAGAAAATCTTTTAATGAGAAATTTTTTAATAAAGAAACAAAAGAATATGGAAGCGGCAGCCAGACCGCCAATGCTATGGCAGTTTATATGAAACTGGT
>JBIQMJ010000022.1:0-21336 GCA_044463445.1 Segetibacter koreensis | reverse complement strand
GACGGGAGAGGTTATGCAATCTACTACAAGTTTCCCAGCACCCCTACCAACCGTTTGGGTTTTGAAAATAATAATTCTGTGGAACCAAGCCCCGGTGGAAGTTTTTGGTATCCCAGTTCCGAGAGGAAAGGATCAAGTGCTGGAAATGCTACCGGCATAATGAAAGGCCCTAATGCCGGCATGCCTATTATCACTGCTGCAGAAAGTTATTTTTTGCAGGCTGAAGCAGTAGTAAGAGGTTTAATAACTTCTAATGTTGATACTTCTGAATTATTTAATGATGGAATCAAAGCCTCATTTCATTATTTGTATGAACTGCCGGATGGAACAATTGATACGAACGTAAGCGGTGACCCTGCGGCTGATTTCGCTACCTATTTAACTGATAATGCTGATAACTACCTGGTTAATTTTGGTTTAGCCACATCTGATGATCAAAAGTTAGAGGCTATTATTACTCAGAAGTTTATAGCATTAAATATGGTAAACTCCAACCAGGCATGGAATGACTACAGACGCACTCATTATCCTGTGATCATAAGCACAGCAGGCGCTGATGGGAATCAGACATTTGCTTCTACTCAATCTCAATCTGCCAGGCCGGATAAATTGCCTACCCGCGTAGCATATCCTTCCGCTGAAATTAGCAGTAACCCAAATACCCCTAATGGGATCAGTCCCTTATCATCTCAAATTTTTTGGGCAATGCCATAATAATCACCTGAAAAAAAAGTAAAATGAAAATGAAATATTTATTGAATATAACTTTAGCCATTACGGTTATTTTAACCCTTAATTCTTGCTTAAAAAAGCGGGAAACAACGCTTGACGGAGATGGGCCGCGAAATGTAGTGGAATTTAGGAATACTGGTTCTAATACTGCAGCGGGAACTTCCTTTTATCCTTTATTTAGCCAGGACTTGGGCTTAATGCAGCCAGGGCAATCTAAATCTTTTAATATTAATGTAAGTTTTTCAGGAAAGGACGTTGCTCCGAGCGATATTACAGTTCAATTAGAAGTTGATCAGACTGCTTTGGATAGATTTAATGAAGAGAACGGTACTGATTATGTTGTTCCACCAAGCGATGTTTGTAGTTACCCTACCACTATTGTTATTAAGAAAGGACAACGTGTTACTACTGATAGTGCTAAGATTACGGTTGCTCCGGATTTTGATTACAACGTTGCATATGCACTCCCTTTGAGGATTAAAAGCGTTGACCCTTCACACACGATTAGCGCCAACTTCGGTGCAGCAGTGTATGCCTTTAATTTGAGAAACCAATATGATGGTCATTACAAAGTAACCGGAACAATGATGGATTACGCAAGTGCGAGCCTTACGGGCAGGTATCCCATGGATGTGTATTTAATTACTACAGGCAGCAACAGTGTGGCAATGCGGGATAATGCTGTTGGAAGCGACCCTGCACACTCAATTTCCAATGGTGGGGGCTTTTCTTATTACGGAAGCTTTGCACCGAAGTTCATATTTGACCCTTCAGGAAACGGAACCATTATAAGTGTGGTTAATTTTTATGGTCAACCTTCCGGAAATGGCCGTTCAGCGGAAATAGATCCGAGTGGTGCTAATAAAATGAATTCTGACATGAGTATAGATGTTAATTATTGGATGAATCAACCAGCGGTGTTCCTACCGCATCGTACAACTTTTAAAGAGCATTTCACTTATGTAGGTCCAAGGTAATTAATTGCGGTCTAAATTTTTTAATGGTAAAGAGGGTGTATCAAAAAAGTGATGCATCCTCTTTTTATTCAGGTGTGTTTATGGAAACAATTTGAAATTGCTCTATTTTTATAAATTACTCTTTCTATTTTTAATTATATCAAAAATCAGTTAAAATGAAATTTAAATATTATTCAAAGTTATTCCTGGTGGTTTTAATGATAGGAAGTTCCCTTTTTTCCTTTGGCCAAAGCAGGATTCAAAATCTTGACTTACGTCCATTGCTATTTCAAAATTTTCTAAAAGCAGATATTCTAAAAAAAAATGGCTCCAATATCCAGGCTTCTATAAATTACAATACCAACAATCAAAGTATTATCTTTTTAACGAAAGATGATTATATGGAATTGACGGGATTGGAGGAGATTGAGCAAATAAAGATTGATAGTAGTATTTTTATTCCGATTGAGGGTAAGTTTTATGAGAAAACCGACAGGAAAAATTTATTTATTTCTTATTCAAACAAGGTGGTGGTTAATGATGTGGTTACTTCCAAACCCGGAACTGAAGTTAAGAATGCAAGAGAAAGCAGTAACAGTGTGAGTAACGTATATGTTTCCCAAAATTATCATAGCCCTAATAATCTGGCATTTGTTAAGAAGTTTTGGATGAAGGATGGGAATCAATTAGTGGAAGTTTCTAATGTAAAACAACTTGCCAGGGCTTTTAATACAGATAAAAAAGCCATAAACGATTTTTTGAAAGAAAATAATTTAAATTTAAATAATTATGAAGACGTGGTGCTTCTTTTAAATTACCTGGGAAACAAATAAATTATTTTTTTAATAGAGGTTAGCAGTAAATAAACTTTTTTGACCAATTTATAATTTGTAGAAGATAAAGGTAAATAGGGGAGTATTATCGAGTAAATTATAGCCTCTGTTAAAATTATGTTTTTGAAACATTCTTTTATTCATTTCTGGGCCTCGCGACTATTCAAAAAGGGAAATTTTCTTTTAAAGTGAGAAATTTTTGCAAAGGAAAAGATAAATCTCCAAGATAAATTTTATTGAAATTTTTGAGATAAGATTGGTCAAAGTAACAATCTTTATCTGCATTTATTAAATATCCCTCGTTAAATACCTATTTATATTAAAAGCTATTTAATCCATTTTTTTTAATGTAAAAATTAATTCTTCCCCAAAGCAGCAAATTCATTTTGAAAATTGTCATTATCACGGATATGTGAAATCATTATTAATTAACATTTTTTTGATTTTTCAAGGGAATTATTATTAGTTATATATTAGCAATCTTTAAAATTAAACTATACACATGAGAAAGTTTATTATACTTTTTGCGATGCTAATGCTTGCAGGAGTATTTGCATTTGCGCAGCAGCACACTGTTTCAGGCAGCATAAAAGACAACCAGGGCAACCCGGTTCCTTTTGCTACGGTGGCCGAACAAGGAACAAAGAATGCGACAACCGCTGATGGTTCCGGCAATTTTACCTTACAAATGAAAGGAAATAATCCCCTTTTAATTACTGCTGCAGGTTTTGAGCCTGTAACAGTGACTCCTACCGGCAATTCTGTTCAAGTGATAATGACTATTAATCCGCAGGAATTAGCCACTGTAACAGTAACTACAGCACTTGGGATTCAACGTAGTAAAAACACTTTGCCATATGCGGCGCAACAGATAACAGGAGATGAAGTAAGCAAGACCCGGAATGATAACTTTATTGATGGACTTTCAGGTAAAGTTTCAGGTGTCCAGGTGACCCAGAACAACTCATTAGGTGGTTCTGCCAATGTAATTATCCGCGGGTATAAGTCATTGACTGGAAACAACCAGGCACTTTTTGTTATAGATGGTGTCCCTGTGGCTAACAACAATACAAACACAGGTGATCAACGAACAGGCCGTGGAGGTTATGATTTTGGTAACTCCGCTGCTGATATCAACCCGGATGATATTGCCTCCATCGATGTTTTAAAAGGTGCTGCTGCAACTGCTCTTTATGGATCCCGGGCAGCGAATGGCGTGGTTTTAATTACTACCAAAAAAGGCAGGAAAGGATTTCATGTCACCCTCAATACTGGATTGACCACAGGTTCAATAGATCCAACCACCTTTGTAAGATACCAGCATGAATATGGAGGTGGATATGGTGCAATTAATGGTTATGGTTCTCCTGATGGGAATTTCTATTATTTTGATGTGAATGGTGATGGAACACCTGATTTAGTTGATCCAACCACTGAGGATGCTTCCTGGGGCGCTAAATTTGATCCTACTTTGATGGTTTACCAATGGGATGCTTTTGATAAGAGTTCGCCTAATTTTGGCAAGGCTACTCCCTGGGTAGCAGCGAAGAATGATCCTACTACATTTTTCGTAAAGCCATTATCACTGAACAACAACATTTCTTTAGACGGAGGAGATGACCACTTTACTTATAATCTTGCCTATACCCACACCAATGACCAGGGAATGTTCCCAAACAGCAAAATCAACAAAGACCTGGCAAATTTTGGAGGCAGTTATAAGATAAACGATAAAGTGACCGTTAATGCCTCTATCAATTATTCCTTAATCAAAGGACTTGGAAGATATGGTACAGGATATGACGGACTCAATCCGATGCAAAGTTTCCGTCAATGGTGGCAAATGAACAACGATATAAAGGAATTGAAAGATGCCTATTTCAGAACAAGGCAAAATATTACCTGGAACTGGGCAGATCCACAACATCCTGAACATGGGCCTATTTACTGGGATAACCCCTATTGGGACCGTTATGAAAATTATGAAACAGACAGCAGGAGCCGGTACCTTGGTAAGGTAGGGGTGGTTTATAAAATTACTGATTGGCTGAGTGCACAAGGGCGGGTTTCACTTGATTCCTATGATCAAATCCAGGAAGAAAGGCTTGCCGTTGGTAGTCTTCCTCTTTCACTTGCGGGGGCAACAGGTAATGATGCCTCAGGCTATTCCAGGTATAACCTGAGTTATCGTGAATATAACTACCAGGGGATATTAAATTTTAATAAGAACGTTACCAATAATTTGAATGTTAAAGCATTAGTCGGAGTGGACAGGTTACAGGATAATATCAGTTCCATCCTTGCGGTAACCAACGGAGGATTAGTAATTCCACATTTCTATGCGCTTACCAATTCATTAAATCCCATTTCTGCACCAGATGAGAACTATACTGACGTGCTGGTGGATGGTGTTTTTGCGGGTGCTACTTTAACCTGGAAGGAAATGTTGATTTTGGATGGTACTTTTAGAAGAGATCATTCCTCAACCTTGCCGGCAAATAATGCTGCTTACAACTATCCATCCATATCAGGGGGATTTATTTTTTCCAAGTTACTTGAGGGGACCAAATGGTTAAGTTACGGTAAATTAAGGGCTAATTATGCTGAACTTGGAAACAGTGCACCTGCTCACAGCACCACTGATATTTTTTTAAAGCCAGATCCTTTCGGAAGTGCTACTTTGTTTTCTGTGTCAGGAACAAAGAATAATGCCAAATTGAGGCCTGAGCGGACAAAAAGTTATGAGCTCGGTCTTGAAATGAATTTCCTTAGAAACAGGCTGGGTTTCGACCTTACTTACTATAATGCCAAATCTGTTGACCAGATTCTTCCTGTAGCAGTATCTACGGCAACCGGATATGACCGGGAGTTTGTGAATGCCGGCGTTATTCAAAACAAGGGATGGGAAGTTACTATAAATGGCAGTCCGTTCAAATCAAAGGATTTTGAATGGGATATCAGTGTGAACTGGAGTAAAAATAATAATAAGGTGCTTTCATTATTTGGGCCTGATTCTACTGCCGTTTTACAACTTGGTTCTTTCCAGGGAGGTGTAACCATTAATGCAGTTCCCGGCCAACCTTATGGCCAGATAAGAGGTAAAGATTTCATTTATACCAATGGACAACCAACTGTTAAGGCAAACGGTTATTATGAGATGACTTCTACAGCAAATAATGTAATTGGAAATGCTACTCCGGATTGGTTGGGTGGAATTAACAACAGTTTCCGATATAAAGATTTCAACTTAAGTTTCCTGATTGATGTCAGAAAGGGAGGAGATATTTTTTCTTTAGATACTTATTATGGTTATGCAACCGGGTTGTATGATATAACCGCAGGAAAGAATGATTTAGGTAAGGATGTAAGAGATCATGTTGCCAATGGTGGCGGGGTGATTTTGCCTGGTGTTACTGCCGATGGAAAACCAAATACTACCCGTGTAAATGGTGATGTAAAAGATCTCTTGGGAAATTATCAAACTCTTTTTGGAGTGTTCGGGTACTACAGAAATCCTGCAAAGAAATTTGTATATGATGGAAGTTATGTAAAATTAAGAGAGGTAACATTAACCTATTCACTACCCTCTTCCATTCTTGGAAATGGCAAAGTTTTCAAAGGTATTGATGTGAGTGTGTTTGGTAGAAATCTTTGGATCATCCACAAGAATATGCCTTATTCTGATCCGGAAGAACTTTTGAGTTCCGGTAATATACAAGGGTATCAGAGTGGTGCATTCCCTACCTTACGCACCATAGGTGTTAACCTTAAATTTAAATTCTAAAATAACTGAAAATGAAAAAGATACTGATAATCCCTATTTTACTTTTGGTCCTTTCTTCCTGCAATAAAGACACAAGTAATTTGAACATAGATAGAAAACATGCGAGTTCTGCTCCTGCCTATGCTTTATTTTCAAATGGACAAAGAAACCTTGCGGATGTATTAGCTACTCCCAATGTTAATATTAATATATTTCAATTGATTACGCAGCAATGGACAGAAGTAACCTACGTTGATGAAAGCAACTATGACATTGGAACCAGGAACATTTCAAATAACTGGTGGAGAGCGATGTACAAGACCGTTCTGATTAATCTTGAAGCCGCCAAGACCGGTGTGCCTAATGATGTCAGTGATGCTGATCAGCAGAAGAATGACCTTGCCATGATTGATATTATGGAAGTATTTACCTGGCAGGTGCTGGTAAATACTTACGGAAATATTCCTTACACTGAGGCCTTAGATCCAAACAACCTGTTTCCAAAGTATGATGATGCCAAAACAATTTATGGGGACCTGTTAACCAGGCTTGATGCCGATATTGCTGCATTGAATCCGTCCGCCGCCGGTTTTGGAAGTGCTGACCTTATTTATGGGGGGGATATTGAGAAATGGCAAAAATTCGCAAATTCTTTAAAATTGAATATGGGACTGGTTATAGCCGATTCTGATCCCGCGAAAGCTAAGGCTGTCGTTGAATCGTCTGCCCCTAATGTTTTTACCTCAAATGCCGATAATGCGGTGTTTACGTATTTATCTGCAACTCCAAATGTTAACCCCGTCTGGACCAATTTAGTGCAAAGTGGAAGGAATGATTATGTGCCTTCAAAAACGATTGTTGATATGATGAATACATTAAAGGATCCACGAAGACCCGAGTTTTTTACCACAATTGATGGAGTTTATAAGGGAGGTACCGTAGGGATTGGTAATTCTTTTTCATCCTACTCTCATCCAAGCGATAAAGTGGAACAACCGGATTTTCCCTATGTTTTCTTGAGTTATTCACAGATAGAATTTGATCTTGCCGAGGCAGCCGCAAGAGGTTTTAATGTTGGAGGTACTGCTGCTGAACACTATACAGCTGCGATTCAGGCGTCTATGGATTACTGGGGAGTATCTGCTGCTGATGCAGCCGCTTACCTCGCACAACCTTCAGTGGCTTATGCGACAGCAGCGGGAGATTATAAGCAAAAAATCGGTACTCAGGAATATATTTCCTTATACATGGACGGATTTGGAGCATGGACCGTTCAAAGAAGATTGGATTTTCCTGCACTTGTTGCACCGCCTACTGCTCAATCCGCGTTTCCTATTAGGTTCACCTACCCGGTAAGCGAACAAAATCTTAACTCACAAAACTGGAGTGGGGCTTCTTCAGCCATTGGTGGCGATAAAGTGGATACCAAGCTGTGGTGGGATATCAATTGATAATCCATCCATCTAACGACATTTGTAATTTAAGACTGGGGTTGAATCTTTTATGGATCAACTCCAGTTTTTTCGAAATGGAAGCAGGTGTAGAAAGCAAAAGCCCATTTGGGAAAAGATGCAGAGGCAAGGACAGTTCTTTCGAACTATCTGTCTGACAGAATCGCTGATTTATCTTATATTGAAAATTTATCCGGGCAAGCACTCCTAAATGAAATTTATTTACAAACCCGTATCGAATTTTGGGGTGAGGGCAAGTCTTATCTTGCGATGAAGAGGAATAAGGCAACTATCACACGCGGTGAGAATCATTTATTTGATGCAGGTAATTCATTTAAATATGATGATCCGAAGTTAACATTTGTGATACCCCAGGCAGAAGTACTTAATAATCCCAATTTGAATAAATAAAAATTGTTGACTTTTAGTAAAAAGGCGGTCTGTTGGCGGCCTTTTTACTTTAATGGAAAATTCATCGATCAAATTTTTTAAAACTGTCTCTTTCCTTTACTTTTGAAAAAAAACTTTATGTCCGAACAAACTGGTGCACCCAACCAATTAAATATAGAAATCTCAGAGGAAGTTTCAGAAGGCCAGTATGCCAACCTGGCCATTATTACTCATAGTCATGCCGAATTTGTGGTTGATTTTGTAAATGTAATGCCGGGAATGCCTAAAAGCAAAGTGAAAAGCCGGATTATTCTTACTCCATCACATGCTAAAAGATTTATGAAAGCTATGATTGAAAATGTAAAAAAGTTTGAAGCAGCCAATGGAACCATTCAGGATATTGAAGCTGTTGAATTACCAATGAATTTTGGCGGTCCAACGGCACAGGCATAAATTTTTTTGTCAAGTTGACAAAGGGCGAATGAAGAGTATGGAATTATCTCACATTATTCCTTCATCAGCAAAACTAAAATACCCTTCATCACTTACTATAATATGATCGATTACATTAATATCTAAAAATTTTCCTGCATTTTTAAGCTTGGCTGTCATTTCTTCGTCCGCCCTGCTGGGTTTAAGATTTCCTGACGGATGGTTATGGCATAGTACAAGAGATGTAGCCTGTACTTCAATAGCTTTTAAAAAAATGACCCGAGGATCTACAATTGTATGGGTCAGCCCACCTTTACTAATAATTTCAAAATGCTTTATTTTATTGGAACGGTTCAAAAATACTACGGCAAAAACTTCGTATCCATGATCTTTTAAAGAGGTCTTAAGAAACTCAGCAAGTTCATTACTTGTATGAATTCGCTTTTTATCAAGAATCAAAGAACTGTGGCGCCTTCTTCCCAATTCAAGAGCGGCTACTAATGTCACTGCCCGTGCTTCTCCAATTCCTTTAATGGTCATTAAATCCTTGATAGATACTTTTCCTAATTCATCAAGATTGTCGCCTCCAAGTCTTAAAACATTTTTGGCCACATCGATTGCGCTTTCTTTCCCGCTTCCGCTATTGAGAAGAATGGCAATTAATTCTGAATCACTGAGACTTTCTTTTCCCTTTGATAAAAGTTTCTCCCTCGGCCTGTCACCCACGGCCCAATTCTTAATTGAGGTGGATGATTTGTTAGAACTTTCCATGAATTAGAGTTTATTTCCAAAAATATTAATTATAATTTCGCCAAACTAATTATCCCACAATTATTCTAAAATATGCATCCTAACGTAAAACTCTTTTCGGGAACCGGCTCTCAATATCTCGCCAAACAAATTGCTTTAAGATTTGGAGAACCCTTAGGCAAGATCAATATTCAAAAATTCAGTGATGGTGAAATAGGAGTAGAATATGTAGAAAGCATAAGGGGGCAATTCGTTTTTTTGATCCAAAGTACTTTTTCTCCTACTGATAATTTAATGGAATTACTTTTAATGATTGACGCGGCAAAAAGAGCGTCTGCAGATAAAGTTATTGCTGTAATTCCTTATTATGGATACGCCCGACAGGACAGGAAAGATAAACCCCGCGTGGCTATAGGATCTAAACTGGTAGCCAACATGATTGTTGCGGCAGGGGCGGACAGAATTATCACAATGGATCTACACGCCCCCCAGATTCAGGGATATTTTGATATTCCGGTAGATCATTTGGATTCCTCAGCAATTTACATTCCTTACATAGAAGACTTGAATCTTGAAAACCTTACGTTTGCCGCCCCCGATGTAGGAAGCGCCAACCGGATCCGGGAAATTGCCAGTTATTTTGAAGTGGACATGGTTATTTGTGATAAGCACAGAAGAAGGGCCAATGAGATCGCAAGTATGGTGGTGATAGGGGATGTTGCCAACAGGGATATAGTGTTGATTGATGATATATGTGATACCGGGGGAACCTTGTGCAAAAGCGCCGCTTTATTATTGGAGAAAGGAGCAAGAAGTGTACGGGCTTTTTGTACTCATCCCGTTTTGAGCAATAATGCTTATGAGAATATCGAAAATAGTGTGTTAGAAGAATTGGTGGTTTGTGATACCATACCGTTGAGAAAGAGAATTGATAAGATCAAAGTAGTATCCGTAGCAGACCTTTTCGCTGTTGCTATCCGCAATGCCTATGAGAATAAAAGCATTAATAGCCTTTTCATAAGAAGTAAAATGCATAAAAAGAACTTAGCCGGGTAAATTGATTGAAGATATTCTCAATCTTAAGGGAGTGTATACTTAATATCACAGTAAACAAAGAAATAGCAGAGATTTTTATTTTCAAAAATCAACACTTCCAATTCAATTTTTTCCAATACCTTTGCGCCTCAAAAAAATAAAATTTTAATAATGAAAACAATTACAATCGAAGGACAACTCAGGACCGGATTTGGCAAAGCAGCCACCCGTCAACTTCGCTCTGAGGAAAAAGTGCCAGCTGTAATTTACGGAGGTGCAAAGGAAATCAATTTTTCTGCTCCGGCATCAGCTTTTAAAGGCATAGTGTATACACCGGAATTTATGCTGGCAGAAATCAAAGTGGATGGGAACACTTACAATTGCGTTTTAAAAGATTTGCAATTTGGCAAAGTAAGCGATGATCTTATTCATGTTGATTTTTTAGAATTGGTTCCAAACAAGACTGTTTCTGTGAACATTCCCATTAAATTTACAGGCACTCCTCAGGGTGTGAAGGAAGGAGGAAAATTGGTAGTGAAAATTAAATCATTGAAAGTAAAAACACTCCCAAAATATTTGCTGGAAAATATTGAAGTAAATATTGACGATCTTAAGCTGAATGAAAATATACGTGTTCAGGATGTAAAGCCCGAAAATATGGAAATTATGAATTCTCCACGTATTCCGATCGCATCTGTAACAATGACACGGCAATTGAAGCAGGAAGAGGCAAAGGCAGCGCCTGCGGCTACTGATGCAAAGGCAGCTCCAACTGCTGAGGCAAAAGCGGCTCCCGCAAAAAAATAAATTAAATAAATAAATGAAATGCCCTCTTTATGGGGGCTTTTTAATTTATAGTATCATTTAGAAACTGCCAACTACAAGTTTTGCGTACATTTGCACACTAATTTAAAAATGGGTATGGATAGAAATACGGTCATAGGTTTTGTACTGTTAGCTCTTTTATTTTTTGGATATTTCTTTTATTCCCAAAAGGGGCAAATGGCCGCTGAGCAGCAAAAACAACATATTCAGGATTCTCTTAACAAGTTAAAACCTAAGATTGATACCACAGCTAAACTAAAAGCCATAGAGGATTCAATCACGGCAAAGAGAGACACGCTGGCTTCAGCTTTCAAACAGGATACCACGGGGAAAGAGCAGGTGCTTACTGTAGAAAATAAAGTGCTCAAAATCACTTTTACCAATAAGGGCGGTCAGCCTAAAGAAATTCTTCTTAAAAATTTTAAAACTTATGATGGTAAGCCGTTGATATTGCAGGACGGGAGTTTTAATAATATTTCCTATACAATTAATAATGGTAACCAGGCTGTTCAAACTTCTGACTTGCTTTTTACGCCGTCTTCGATCCAAACTGCCGTTGACAGCAGTCAAATAATTACCTTCAATTTACATACTAATGGTGGTGAATCTGTCCAGCATCAATTTATCATCAAGCCGGATGATTATATGCTTGAGTTTAATATTAAATTGGCTGGAGCAGATAAGCTTGAGCCTCTGAATAAGATTGATTTATTATGGAAAGCAAAGGCCACCAAAAAAGAAAAAGATATTGATTGGGAAACTCAGCAATCTCATATTTCTTATGTTGAAAACGGCGATTTCGATTTTCAGCATATTGTAAAAGGGAAAGATGATAATCAAAAATTTGATCAGCCGGTAGAATGGCTTGCATTAAATCAACAATTTTTTGCAGCGGCTATTGTTGCAAAAAACAAATTTAGTTCGGGAGAAATTAATTGGAAATCTCCTGAAGATACCAGTAAGCATATTATCGCAGAAGCCACTGCCAATCTAAAATTGGATATTCCGGCAGGTAATGATGTTATAATTCCATTGCAATTGTTTTATGGCCCGAGCGATTATAAAATATTGAAATCTTATGGAAATCAAATGTACAATATGGTTCCTCTTGGAAGTGGAATTCTTGCATTTGTAAAGTATATCAATCGTGGCTTCATTATGCCGGTATTTAATTTCCTTTCGGGCAAGATTGCCAGTTTTGGTTTGGTAATCGCTTTACTTACCATTATTATCCGGTTATTAATTTCACCCCTAACGTATCAAAGCTATCTGAGTGGTGCTAAGATGAAATTATTAAAGCCTGAAATAGAAGAGCTCAAAACAAAGTATAAAGATGACAAGCAGGCTTTTGGTATGGAACAAATGAAATTGTTTAAAAGCGCCGGCGTAAATCCCCTTGGAGGATGCATCCCTGCTCTGTTCCAGGTTCCCATCTTTTTCGCATTGTACGATTTCTTTAATTCTAATATTGCGTTACGTCATCAAAGCTTTTTGTGGGCTAAGGATCTTTCAACTTATGATTCAATATATAATCTTCCTTTTAATATCCCTTTTTATGGAAGCCATGTCAGCTTATTCACTATTACAGCAGCAGTAACAAGTATGTTGATCTCAGTTTATGGAATGAGCAATATGCAGGACAACAGTAACCCTGTAATGAAGTACCTGCCTTTTATTTTTCCTGTTGTTCTTATCGGAGTCTTTAACCGTATGCCGGCTGCGCTGACCTGGTATTACACAGTATCAAACACTATCACACTTCTTATTCAATTTGTAATTCAAAAATATATTATCGATCACGATAAGATAATGGCTAAACTCCAGGAAAATAAAAAGAAACCAGCCACCCAAAGTAAATGGCAGGAGAAGGTCAATGCCATGCAACAATCGAATGCCAAACTGCGGGCGATGAAAGAAAAAAGCGACTCTCTTAAAAAGAAAAGGTAAGGTTGCAACTATTAATGGGATAATTCTATCTTTATCATTGATTTATTTCAATCAATTAAAAAATATGAAATTCAATCTTTTTATTATTCTACTATCTCTTGGTGGCATTTCCTTTCCTTCACAGGCACAAAAAACATTAAAAGAAGGCACATTGGTCTACAATATGTCTGTGGAAACCGGAAGCGGCGAACCAAAAATGGCAGATATGTTTGATGGGGCCACGACTACTATTTATTTAAAAGGAAATAAAAGTAGGACTGAATTAGTGAGCAGTCTTGGAAGTGAAGCTACTATCTTTGATGCTTCCGCTGGAACCGGAGTGATTCTTAAAGATTATAGTGGCCAAAAATTAATGATCACCCTGTCTGCCTCTAACTGGGCCCAAAACAACAGTAAATATGATGGGATTGTATTTTTAAGTACAGGAGAATCTCAAAAAATAGCTGGCTTCAATTGTAAAAAATCGATTGCGAAATTGAAGAATGGTGAGAGCTTTACGGTTTATTATACAACTGAGGTAAGCCCGGCGAATAAATCATATGATGCTCAATTTAAAACGTTACCGGGACTTCCGGTTCAATATGAAATGGAATCCGGCAAATTGAAATTGAAATTTACATTAGCCTCCATCAGCTACAACCCTGTTTCTGCTTCTAAATTTGAAATTCCTACTTCAGGGTACCGCGTCCTCACCTATGATGAGACTAAACAAAAATAATAGTAAAGCTATTGAAAAGAAATTAGGAGAGGCCATTATCTTCATTCCGAGGCGTAAAAAAACCTGCAATGGCTTTGCAGGTTTGAAGAATTTCAGAGTATTTTACTTTCTTCCTCTTATGATAAGTTTGTATCCATCCGTAGGGGAGTACTGAGGAATTAATATTTTTTGCTTGTAGGGTAAAATATAAATCGTATTTCCTTTCTTGTATGAAATATATGCATCACTTACCAAAGTATTGCCGATTGTTTGCGAATTGGTAAAAAAACTTCCCCGGTAAATAAGGCCTGATTTTAAATTAAAGGGAATAGAGTTTTTCAAATTACCTCTGGTCTCTATGTTGAGACGGGGTCTATTTTTTTTCACAAAGCCGCCTCTGTCCGCGAAAGCAAACAGGCATATTCCGCAAACAAGTACAATTACTGTTATTATCCTGGAATATTTTAACATTGTGAGTAATTTATTAATTTTTACAAATTTAAGAAACTATTATGAGATTTGAAAGCCGTTCGTCATAATTTTTTACATAACTGCACCAAAGCATATAAATTGACTATTATTATAAAATTTATCAGTACTTTGTATTCATAAGTCGCATATTTATGAAAGAAAATGATTATCGCAGAGAGAAAGAGGAGATGAATGAATTGCTCAGGCAGTACCATAATTTTAAGACAGGAAAAAAATTTACATTCCTGGAAGAAGAATCATTTCAACGATTAATTACTTATTTTGATGAAAACGATAATTTATCCTCAGCCCTGGAAGCCGTAAATTTTGCGATCGTTCAATTTCCTTATTCAGCTTCCCTGTTCGTAAAAAAAGCCGACATTCTTATTGCTACTCAAAACTATCAGGAAGCGCTGGAATTGCTGGGCAAAGCTGAAATCCTTGACAGTTCTGATATTAATATTTATATTTTAAAGACTGATGCTTACCTGGCCCTGGATTTTCATGAAAAAGCGGCAAGATTACTGGAAGAAGCTATTATTGTTTTTACAGGAGAAGAAAAAATTGAATTGCTTTTTGAACTGGCAGATGTATATGACGATTACGAAGATTTTGAAAAAGTGTTCAGTTGCCTTCAGATGATTCTTGAGCAGAATCCTAATAATGAAGAAGCACTTTATAAAATTTGTTTTTGGGCAGATTATACGGGAAAAAATGAAGAGAGCATCCGCATTCATGAAAAAATAATTGAAGAATATCCTTATTCTCATTTGGCGTGGTTCAATCTTGGAACTGCATTCCAGGGATTGAAATTGTATGAGAAAGCCATTGATTCATACCTGTATGCCATTGCAATAGATGAGAAATTTGATTACGCTTACCGTAATTTAGGAGATGCTTATTTAAGGTTAAGAAAATACAGGGATGCGATTGACGCTCTTCAGAAAGTGATGGAATTGTCAATGCCTGAGGAAGTAATTTATGAAGCTATTGGGTATTGTTATGAAAAATTGAAAAATCCTGCACAGGCACGGTTTCATTACAAGAAAGCAGTTCATTTAAATTCTGCTGAAAGCCGATATTACTATAAAATAGCGGGCACTTATATGCAGGAAGGCTATTGGGAAAGCGCAATAAAAAACCTTGAAAATGCAATGAGCATTAATAAATCTCAACCCGAATTCCATTTTTCTCTTGCTCTTTGCTACATAGAAATGGAAAGAATAAAAGAGGCGGTAAATCATTTTTCCCATTTCATAAAAGCACGGCCCAAAAATGTAAAAGGCTGGAGAGAATTGATTAAATGCCTTTATGAGGCGGAATATTATGAAGAGGCAATGGAACAAATATCTAATGCTCAAAAATATACCGATAATAAGCCACTATTTATTTTTTATAAATCTGCTGTTCTCTTCGAATTGGGAAAATCAAAAGAGGCCTTATTGCAACTTGGAATAGCAATGAAACAAGCACCCTCACTTGTAAGGCAATTTATTGAATTAAAGCCTTCATTATTGCAACATCCTGCGATAGTAGAAATTATTGGAACATACAAAAAACCTCAAAAAAGGAAAAAGAAATAAAGGACAATTATTCGCTTGTATCAAATTACCATGACGGGCTTTAAATTTTTTTTTACATCTTTGCAATCGCCAATCTATATTAGCTCATCTCAAAATTGAAAAATGAATTTTAATCTTAGTCAAATTCCTAAGAGAATTGAAAAACCGAGGAAGTTTGGAATTACCATGATTATGGACAAAGGCCTTAGCCTTGAAGAAGCGAGAAACCTGATTAGCGCTGCTCATCCACACATCGATTTTATTAAGCTTGGTTTTGGCACGGCTTACGTAACGCCTAATCTTCGCGAGAAAATTGAACTGTATCAATCTTTTGACATTCCTGTTTATTTTGGGGGTACATTATTTGAAGCATTTTTGGTAAGAAATCAATTCAATGATTACATCAGCCTTTGTAAGGATTTTAATGTTACCCATATGGAAGTGAGCGATGGTTCTATCACCATTCCTCATGCTGAAAAATGTGGATACATCGAAAAATTAACCAAACATGGGACGGTGTTCAGTGAAGTGGGGAGTAAAGATGCTACCAACATTATGCCACCCTATAAATGGATAGAGCAAATGAGTGCCGAATTGGAAGCGGGTGCTTCTTATGTAATTGCGGAAGCAAGAGAAGCGGGAAATGTGGGCCTTTACCGCGATAGCGGGGAAGTCCGTCAGGGATTAGTTAATGAAATTTTGACCCGTATTCCTGCTGAAAAAATTCTATGGGAAGCGCCTCAAAAAGCACAACAGCTTTATTTTCTTGAGTTAGTAGGATGCAATGCTAACCTCGGGAATATTGCTCCTTCAGAAATCATTCCTTTGGAAGCAATGAGGATCGGACTCCGCGGAGATACTTTCCATTTATACCTGGAAAAAGCATCTGCATAATGAAAATTTACGGCTTAATTGGCCGTTCATTAGGCCATTCATTTTCTGAAAAATATTTTTCTGAAAAATTCAAAAAGGAGAATATCAGTGATTGCCAATACCGCAATTTCGAAATAATAGATCTTCAAAAGGGAATTTCCGTATTAAAAAGTAATCCAGCGTTGAAAGGATTGAACGTCACTATTCCTTACAAAACCGATATCCTTTCTTATCTCGACGAAATGTCTGATGAATGCAGGAAAATTAATGCTTGTAATTGTGTGAAAATAGAAGAGGGCAAATGGATCGGTTATAACACTGATGTAACCGGATTTGAAAAATCTTTTATCCCTCATTTAATTGCAGATCATAAAAAGGCGCTGATTTTGGGAACAGGTGGCGCTTCCAACGCAGTTGCTTTTGTATTAGAAAAATCAGGCATTAATTTTCTGAAAGTATCACGAAAAAAAAACCAGTTACCTGCTTTCATTTCTTATGATGATATTACTTCCGCAACGATGGCTGAATATCAAATTGTGATTAACACCACCCCTCTCGGAACTTTTCCCAATGTAAACGAGTGCCCTCCTTTGCCTTATGAATCAGTGACCAGGAGACATTATTTTTTTGATTTGGTTTATAATCCGTCAAAAACATTGTTTCTTGCTTTGGCAGAGAAAAATGGGGCCATCATTGAAAATGGTTCTAAGATGCTTGCCATACAAGCAGAAGAAAGCTGGAAAATATGGAACCAATGATTTTGTAGTAAATCAACAAATTTTATTGATTTTCATTTGGGCCTGATAAAAGGATATATTTTAATTCTTTAGGAATGGGAGCTACTTTTTTTAATTGATAATCATAGCAAACCATCCCCGTTTTAGCCAAGGCAATTAAGATTTCTTCCTGATTTCTTTTAGTTGAAATTTTGTAAAAAAGTTCAAAAGACACTTTGGAAATTTCCCCGCAATAAAGATCTACCCGGAGCGTATCCTTATAAAACGATTCATTTTTGTATTCAACTAATATTTCGCTCATAATAAGAGAAGTGCCGGCTACTTCCAGTTCCGTAAAATTTTTTTCCTGCAGGAATTGTACCCGTGCTTCATGAATGATCTCAACTATCGCATGGTTTCCGACATGATTGCCATAATTAATATCAGTTATCCGTATGGGAATAAATATGGATTTGAGAAACTTTTCAGGGAGTTGTAATTTTAAACGGGCCATTAATACTTTATTCTAATTTTCCTCTGTTGGATTCCTCCTGGATAAAATCTGCAAGGCCGGCTGAGGTGGGAGAAATAGTACTGCTTAACATTATTTTTTGCCATTTATCCACTTTTTTACTCCATGTAGGCTTTGGAGGAAATTCATTGTCTGCTGCTATAATAAGGGTGGCTACTTTTGGTGATATTTTCACCGGTTGCCCTTCAGGGCCTGCCACTGTGATGTATCTTTTGGGGAGATTAGCTGCTTCCGGATTATTAAGGACTATTTCATGTTTTTCTTCCGGGCTATGAATAATAGATTCCAGCACTTTGTGATTCAAAACCATAGAATCTTTTTTTTCAGGAGAGATTGTTTTGCTATTGATAACAATTCCGGATGAATTTGATTTGTTTTTTTTAAAAAATAATGATCCAACAAAAATAATGACCAGGGAAGCTGCAGCTACTGCCAGGTAATAAATATTCTTTGATTTTTTGTAGCCTTGAATTTTTATCACTTTTTCATTTTGCAACTCTTCAGTAATTTTTCCCCATATTTCCTCCGGAGGAGGAGTTTCATAATTATATAGTTTGTTTTTAAAGTTTTCCATTTTAATTATAAAAAAATATTATTTATCAATATTAATTTTCCTGTTTCCTGATTCAATTATCTTTTTTAACACCCCTTTAGCCCTTGCCAATTGCGACTTGCTCGTGCCTTCGGTTATTCCTAAGCTATCGGCAATTTCTTTATGCGAATACCCTTCAATTACATGCATATTGAAAACCTGTTTGTATCCCGGTGATAATTCATTTACAATATTCAAAATGTCTTTGGTTGCCAGCGAATCCAAGGCATCAAGCTCATTATCCTCAATCGTATTTTCCTGAACTTCAGTAACATTGTACAACTTCACCTTCTTTCTGAAATGTTCAATTGAAGTATTTATGAAAATTCTCCTTATCCAGCCTTCAAAAGAACCTTCGGCTCTGAATTTAGGCAAACTTCGGTAGACTTTTATAAAACCTTCCTGCATTATATCATTCGCGTCATCGGTGTTTTCAGCATAGCGAAGGCATACTCCATACATTTTGGAAGAAAATCTATCATAAAGCAACTTTTGCATTTCCGGATTTCCTTCTATACATCCTTTTATTAAGTCGCTTTCAGAAGGTATATGGTTGTCTTGGGCAGTCAAATTTTGTTGGTTTTTCTAAATAGTATATTGGTTAAAAACATGAATGGTTTTTTAAAAAGTTCGCCAGTTTTTCTATCGCTTTTTTTCTGTGGCTAAAAATGTTCTTTTCAGCCAGCGTCATCTCTGCAAAAGTTAGGGCTGATCCCTCCGGAACAAAAACCGGATCATATCCAAACCCGGAATTGCCTTTTCTTTCAGCAATAATAGTGCCTTTGCAAATTCCTTCAAAAAATTCTTGTTTCCCTTTACAAAAAAGACAGATTACAGTTCGAAACTGTGCTTTGCGATTTTGGGTATTTTCTAATTTGCCCAAAAGTTTATCAATATTTTTTTTGAAAGATCTGATTTCACCGGCATACCTCGCACTTTTCACTCCCGGCTCGCCGTCCAGCGATTCTACCTCAAGGCCTGTATCTTCAGAAAAGCAATTTTTATCGGAAAGTTCAAAAATCACTTTTGCTTTTTCTCTCGCATTTTCTTCAAGTGAATCATATGGTTCAGGAATATCTATATCTATTCCTGCTTCTTTAAGAGATAGTATTCTGAATTTGTCTTTCAGAATACTTCTTACTTCTGAAACTTTGTTTTCATTATTAGTTGCGAAAATGATCGTATTCATTTCAGAGGAATAGTTTTTGAAGTGTTTTCCATAATTGTTTCTTTAATTCAGTGTTATTAAGAAATTCTTTTAAGGAAGGTGCAGTAAGATATAATTGTTCTTGAAATTGCTGCACCTGGAAATTAGGAATATCAAATGGCAAACCGAGGTCAGTATTTTTTACTCCAAAAATCAGTAATTTTTTAGGTTGAAACTGATCATTGAATTGGAGATAATTAGATTTGTTTGAACTAAAATTTACTAAAGCAATATCTGCCATTGAAAGTTTGCATGCTGAAACCAACCTGGTCAATAATTCCATTTCTTCGTCAGGTAAAAATTTATGTAAAGGATCATTTACTAAAAATAAAATATGGCTTTTGTTTTCTCCAAGACTTTCGATTTTGATTTTTTCCTGTGAATTTGCTTTTGGATCAGATACAGTTTCTTCAATCAGAGTATGATTAAATAAAATGGCACAGCTTTGAGAGGAAAGTTGAATATTATCCAAACTCATAAAGTATTTCTCCTTCTTTTTTTCGTTTCTTTGTGGCAAATTTAAAGATAATGATGGCTATAGAAGATTTTAAAATCACAAAAGTCAAACACAGTAAACTGGCCTCTCTGGATATGAATAATATTCCATTTGGCAAATATTTTACAGACCACATGCTTGAAGTAAACTATAAAAATGGCAATTGGGGAACAGCGGAGATCAAACCCTATCAAGCAATAAACATAGATCCAGCTTGTGCTGCTATTCATTATGGCCAATCCATTTTTGAGGGAATAAAGGCCTATAAAAATGAGACCGGTGATCCGTTTATTTTCCGGCCAATAGATAATTTTAACAGGTTTAACGCTTCAGCACGCAGAATGGAAATGCCACCTATTCCTGAAGAAATTTTTATGGAAGGAATGAGGGAGCTGGTAAAATTAGATAAGGATTGGATACCCCATAAACCTGACCATTCTCTTTACATCAGGCCGTTTATGTTTGCTACAGATGATACAATAGGGGTAAAGCCTGGCCGCACTTATAAATTTATGATAATATTAAGCCCAACAGGCCCCTATTACAGTGCGTCAATGCGGATTTACGTAGAAGAAAAATATGTAAGAGCGGTTCCCGGCGGAGTAGGCTTTGCAAAAAATGCCGGTAATTATGGCGCATCCATGCATGCAACTGAAGAAGCGAAAAGAAAAGGGTATGACCAGGTTTTATGGACTGATGCTTTTGAACATAAATATGTGCAGGAATGCGGAACAATGAATGTTTTTTTTATGATAGGCGATAAGGCAGTTACTCCTCCGCTTGAAGATACTATTCTTGCGGGAGTGACAAGAGCGAGTGTAATTCAATTAATTAAAGATATGGGAATGGAGGTTGAAGAAAGGCCCTTAAGCATTGATGAAGTTATGGAAGCTTATAAGAATGGAGAGTTGAAAGAATTATTTGGAACAGGCACAGCCGCCACAATTTCCATGATAAAGGAACTTTGCTACAAAGATTTTGTAATGACTTTTGAAACAGAAAAATGGAAGATTGCACCCGAGGTTGGCAGGAAGTTAAACAACATTAAGGAAGGGAAAACTGAAGATAAATATGGT
>JBIQMJ010000021.1:18818-21360 GCA_044463445.1 Segetibacter koreensis | reverse complement strand
GGTGAAGTGAGTTTTGAACAAATACTTTTTTGCAGAAGCCTTGAGACAATGGCGCTTTGTGCAAAAATAAATAACGATGCAAAAGATGCCAACGTTTATACAAATCTTGCAAAAGATGTAAAACAAAAACTCTTTGCTTATTATTGGAATGATCAGAAAAAAGCATTGGTGCACAGCCGCCGCGTGAATGGAGTACCAACAAAGAATATAACACGCTATGCAAACATGTTTGGGATCTTCTTCAATTATTTTACTCCGAAACAGGAACAGGAAATAAAAACAAGTGTTTTATTAAATGACAGTATTCAAAAGATCACGACACCCTACATGCGTTTTTATGAACTTGAAGCCTTATGTGCTTTGGGGGATCAGAAACGTGTGTTAAAAGAAATGAAAGATTACTGGGGTGGCATGTTGAAACTTGGTGCAACATCTTTTTGGGAAGAATATGATCCATCAAAACATGGCGCTGAACATTATGCAATGTATGGAAGAGCATTTGGTAAAAGCCTTTGCCATGCATGGGGTGCAAGCCCAATCTATCTTTTAGGAAAATATTATTTGGGAGTTTCACCGACATCGCCAGGCTATCGCACCTACAATATTCAACCATCTTTAGGAGGATTAAATTGGATTAAAGGAACTGTGCCGACGCCGCATGGAAAAATTGAATTGCGATGCGATGAAACAACCATAAAGATAAAAGCAAGTGAAGGTGAAGGAACGTTGCGCTTAAAAAGCAAAACGGTTCCTGAAGGCAACAATATAAAATCAAAAAAGTTGAATGAAGATCTATATGAAATAAACATTCAACCCAACGTTGATTATACAATAACCTATAAAGCCATTTAATTCATGAGGAAGAAGTTGATAAGCTGTTTAATTGTCTTTGCACATGTTGTTGCGTTTGCACAAACTGGTTTGGTGAATACCAACACCAGCAAACATGCAAAGCTTTCAGGTTTCCCGATGGATGCGGTTCATTTTACCAATGGCTTTTGGGCTGAGCGTTTTGAAACTTGTAAGGATTCTATGATTCCGCATTTATGGAAAGTTTATACAAGCGCTGATATCAGCCATTCATTTGAAAATTTTAAAATCGCCGCGGGTATTGACACCGGAAGTTTCGAAGGCCCTTCTTTCAGTGACGGAGATTTTTATAAAACGCTGGAAGCAGTTGCCGCCATGTATGCTGAAACAAAAGACCCAAAACTGGATGCAATGATGGACAATGCGATCGCCGTAATTGCCAAAGCACAACGACCGGATGGATACATTTATACAAAGAATATCATCGAACAAAATGAAACAGGCAATAAAAAAATGTTTGATGATAAGCTAAGTTTTGAGGCTTACAACTTTGGCCATTTAATGACGGCTGCGTGTGTGCATTACCGTGCTACAGGCAAAACATCTTTATTAAATGTTGCAAAAAAAGCGGCCAATTTTTTAATAGGATTTTATAATAAAGCAACGCCGGAACAGGCGCGAAATGCCATCTGCCCTTCGCATTATATGGGCTTGACAGAATTGTACAGAAATACTCAGGATGAAAAATATCTGACACTTGCTGAAAAGCTGATTAACATAAGAGGAACTGTTGCGGGTACAGATGATAATTCAGACCGTGAACCCTTTCGCGATATGGATCATGTAAACGGCCATGCAGTACGTGCCAACTATTTATTTGCAGGCGCTGCTGATGTGTACGCAGAAGATGGCGATACAACTTTGTTAACAACACTCAATAAATTATGGGATAATGTTACTCATCATAAAATGTATATCACTGGTGGTTGTGGCGCTTTGTACGATGGCGTTTCAGTTAATGGCACTTCATATAATCCCGACACAGTGCAGAAAATCCACCAGGCTTATGGAATGCAATACCAGTTGCCCAACCTGACTGCACATAATGAAACCTGTGCCAGTGTGGGCACTCTTTTATGGAATTACAGGATGCTTGATATTACTGCAGATGCAAAGTATGCAGATATTGTTGAGCTTGAATTGTACAATGGAATTTTAAGCGGTATTAGTTTGGATGGTAAAAAATATTTTTATACAAATCCCCTGGCCTCATCAAAAAACTATCCCTATCAATTACGTTGGGAGGGAGGAAGGCAATCTTATATTGCCTTATCATATTGTTGCCCGCCAAATGCCGTTCGCACCATTGCTGAAGTAAGCAATTACATGTACGGATTAAGCGATAAAGGTTTGTATGTGCATTTATACAGCAGTAATAATTTAAATGCAAAATTAGAAGACGGCTCTGTTATCAGATTGCAACAACAAACTGGTTATCCCTGGAACGGAAATGTTCTTATGACGATGAAACATGTCCCTGTAAAGGCTTTCAGTATATTTCTCCGTATTCCTGGCTGGTGCGATAAAGCAACTATTAAAGTGAATGGACAAATTGTTTATAAAGATTTAAAGGGAAGTAAATATCAGAAAATAAATAGAAAATGGAAATCGGGTGATAAGATAGAATTTATAATGGACATGCCTGCAAAACTGATAGAAGCAAATCCACTGG
>JBIQMJ010000021.1:0-18808 GCA_044463445.1 Segetibacter koreensis | reverse complement strand
GAATCTACGCGCAACCAGGTAGCGGTAAAACGCGGTCCTATTGTGTATTGCCTTGAATCTCCTGATCTGACTCAAAATGAAAATGTTTTTGATGTCGCCATTCCTTTTAATATAAAACTTACTCCTCAATCTGAAAAGATTGATAATAGTTATATAATGGCTTTGAGAGGAAAAGCACAATTGATACAACACACAAATTGGAATGACGTATTGTATCATGAAATAAGCAACGCAACAAAACGGGTAACTATAAAATTGATACCCTATTACGCGTGGGCAAACAGGGGCAAAACAGATATGACAGTTTGGATGCCATTGATAAGATCGACTGAATTAAATTAATTTTTTACGTTATATCTATGTTCTTATACAAGATTTATAACCCCTAAAAATTATAGTTACCCTTTTTAAACAAATCCTTTTTTCAGTAAAAAATAGACGCAAATGAAATGGCGTTAGTGATCTTTTTGAAATCATGTAAAACAATTTTGATCAACACAATAGGCAGATAATCCATCTCTTTAGTGAATCATGACATGGTTTGCAGCTTAATCGAATATTAATTTTATTCAACATTGGGGTATAATTCAGCCTTTAAAAATTGAATGTAAAAAGTATAAGAATGGATTGATTTCGTCGTTTGGAGGTTGGCGAATTTACAGCGATAATAGAACTTATTTTTCATCAAAATGCAGTAAACAGACTTTTAAGGCAAATTTTTATTTTTAAAACCTTCTGGCAAATAACAGGAATAGCGATTGCAGATGAGCAAAATTATTTTAAAAGGAATCACGTGGGCACATAGCAGGGGTTTTACGCCGCTCATGGCGTACGCACAGAGGTTTGGAGAATTATATCCTCAAGTTGAAGTGAAGTGGGAGAAAAGAACTTTGCAGCAATTTGCAGATTTCCCAATTGAAAAGCTGGCTGAAAAATATGATCTCTTAAGTATAGATCATCCGTGGGTGGGTTGTGCTGCGGCAACGGAATGCGTGTTGCCTTTGGAACAATTTCTTCCAAAAGAGTTTTTGGATGACCAGTTGCAAAATACAGTCGGCGGTTCTCATTTAAGTTACAATTACAATGGCCATCAATGGGCGCTTGCAATAGATGCGGCAGTGCCCACTGCCAGTTACCGCGTTGATCTTTTTGCAAAAAACAAAAGGGAAATACCAACTACATGGGAAGAGGTAATAGCATTGGCCGAAGAAGGAAAAGTGGCAGTGCCAGCCGTTCCTATCGATCTGTTGATGAATTTTTTTACGTTTTGTATAGCAAAGGGCAAACCGCCATTTTTATCTAAAGAAGAAGTGACAGATGAAGCAACCGGCATTTCCGCTTTAGAAACGATGAAAGAGTTGTATGCTGTTGTTGATAAAAAAATGTTTGGCTATAATCCCATTGCTGTTGCGGAACTGATGACAAAAACTGATGACTATTGGTATTGCCCTTTTGCTTATTGCTACAGCAATTATTCAAGGGAGGGATTTGCAGAAAATATTTTGACTTACACAAATCTTGTTACTTATAAAAACACTGGAAACTTGCGTGGAACAATTGGTGGAACAGGATTAGCAGTTTCTGCATTCAGCCAACAGCAGGAATATGCATTGGAGTTTGCCAAAGAAATTACATCTGCAAAATGCCAGTCAACTTTTTATGTGGAACACGGTGGCCAACCTGGCCACAAATCAGCATGGACAAATGAAAAAGCAAATTCTCTTTGCAATAATTTTTTTAAAAATATTCTTCCTGTCATGGAAAATGGTTATGTAAGGCCGAGGTATAATGGATGTTTATTTTTCCAGGATCATGCAGGTAAACCTTTGCAGCAATATTTAATAGGAAATGTAAGCGCCGGAGAAGTTTTAAAAGAAATGAATGAAGTGTATAAAAAAAGTTATCTCTCAAATCTGAACTTAAAATCATGAGCCAGCTCCCTTTAAAAGGTTTAACCGTTTTGGAATTTTGCCAGTATTTATCCGGGCCTTCTGCCGGGTTGCGACTTGCAGATATGGGTGCACGTGTTATTAAAATTGAAAATAGAAAAAACGGGGACGCATGTCGCCGGCTTCCTATTAAAGATCTTTGGGTTGATGACAGCAGCTTATTATTTCATACAATTAACCGTAATAAAGAAAGCTTTGCAGCGGATTTGAAAAATGCTGACGATATTTCTTTAATAAAAAAATTGATTGAAAAGGCAGATGTTGTTATGCAAAATTTTCGCCCTGGAATTATGGAGAAATTCGGTCTGGATTACGAATCGGTTAAATCAATAAATCCCAAAATCATTTATGCTGAAATTACAGGCTATGGAAAAAAGGGCCCATGGAAAGATAAACCAGGGCAGGACCTTTTGTTGCAATCTATATCAGGCCTTGTGTTTACTACAGGTAACGCCAATGAGAACCCCGTACCTTTTGGAATATCAATAGCAGATATTATCTGTGGTGCGCATTTGGTACAGGGAATTTTAGCAGCGCTTATTCGCAGGCAAAAACGAGGTGTTGGAGCTTTAATAGAAGTAAGCCTTATGGAATCGCTGGTCGGTTTTCAGTTTGAATTGTTTACCACATTTTATTCCGGTGGTTTGTTGCCTGAAAGGAGCATGGTCAATAATGGCCATCCTTTATTAAGTGCGCCCTATGGCATTTATGCGACGGCTGATGGCTTTATTGCGATTGCAATGGCCAGTATCGAAAGGATTGGTAATAGCCTTGAAATTCCTGCGTTAAAAAAATTTCAGCAACAAGATGCATTTATAAAAAGGGACGAAATAAAAAAGATCATCTCAGAAAATTTAATAAAGAAAGGTTCAGATCATTGGCTCGGAAAATTAAAAGCTGATGGCCTTTGGAGCGCAGGCGTTTTGAATTGGAAACAATTGCAGGAAAGTGAAGGATATAAAGTGCTGCAAATGGAGCAGACAATTTCCAATTCAGAAGGAAAGAAAATTACAACAACACGTTGCCCGATTCGCATCAATGGCAAAAGATTATTTGCACAAAAACCAGCGCCGGCGTTGGGTGAACATAATCAAAAAATAATCGAAGAATTGATTTAATAGCACTGTATGAACTTATTGGAAGATATAATCGTACTGGATTTCAGCCAGTTTTTATCGGGGCCATCTGCTGGTTTGCGTTTGGCAGATATGGGTGCAAGGGTTATTAAAATAGAGAAGCCGGTATCTGGTGATATTTGTCGTGAACTGTATGTTTCGGATGTAATGGTAGAAGGTGAGTCAACTATTTTTCATGCGATCAATCGTAATAAAGAAAGCTATGCTGCCGATCTGAAAAATGAAGAAGATCTGAAAAAAATTAAGTTGTTGATTGCAAAAGCAGATATCATGCTTCACAATTTCAGGCCGGGCGTTATGGAGCGGTTGGGATTGGATTATGAAACCGTTAAAGCAATTAATCCGTCAATCATTTATGCGGAATTGAGTGGTTATGGAAATGAGGGAGAATGGAAAGACCAGCCAGGCCAGGATCTTTTATTACAGGCGGTTTCCGGGCTTACATGGTTGAGTAATAACAATAATGAGCAACCCACTCCCATGGGTGTTTCAGTAGTTGATATACTTGCCGGCGCTCATGTTGCGCAGGGAATTCTTGCTACTTTGTATCAAAGAGCGATTACCGGCGAAGGCGCTTTGGTGCAGGTGAGTATGTTTGAAAGCATTCTTGATTTCCAGTTTGAAGTGCTAACTTGTTTTTTCAACGATGGAAACCAGCTTCCGGTGAGAAGTAAAATTAACAATGCTCATGCCTATATTGCAGCCCCTTATGGAATTTATAAAACGAAAGATAATTATCTTGCTTTGGCGATGACGGATATAGTGCAATTAGGTAATTTGATCGGCTGCGAAGAGTTGAAAAAATATACAGATAAAAGTGAATGGTTTTTAAAGCGCGATGAGATTAAAAAAATACTTGCAGATTGGCTTGCCAATGAAACTACAGGCACATGGATCTCTATTTTGGAACCTGCAGATATTTGGTGCGCAAGGGTGATGAATTATAGTGAGTTAATAAATGAAGAAGGGTATAAAGTTCTGAATATGGATCTTTCAGTAACCACAAGCAGCGGGTTACATATTACTACTACCCGATGCCCGATTCGGGTGGATGGAAATTTTTTAACTTCGTCGAAAGGTGCGCCGCTATTGGGCGAACATAATTCACAAATTGAAAAACAATTTTTATAAAGGTTGGCAACCTTATGACATCAAAATTTGAATTAAAAAAAATTATTGAAATAAAAATGGCTGACAGGGTTATAGACACTCATATTCACGTCTGGAATTTTGAACAGGCTCGTTATGATTGGTTAAAAAATGATACGTCTATACTTCATCGTAATTATGACATTGCAGATTTGGAACAGGATCGTATAAAAGCCGGAATTACACGAGGTGTGCTCATCCAGGCTGCCAATAATTTTGAAGATACTGACTGGATGCTTCAGGTAGCGCAGAAAACCGGTTGGATTGCAGGGGTACTAGGCTGGGTACCATTGACAGATCCTGTTGCAACTGAAAAGGCCTTAAAAGAAAAATACCTGGCAAATAAATATTTTAAAGGCGTTCGCCATTTAATACATGACGAGCCGGATGCGAAGTGGCTTTTGCAGGATGAGGTGATAAAGAGTTTGCAGATATTAGCAAATTATAATTTGCCTTATGATGTTGTTGGCATTACCACAGAACACATTGAAACAGCATTAGCTGTAGCAAATAAAGTTCCGGAATTAAAAATGATTTTCGACCATCTTAACCGTCCTCCTGATGCTTCAAAAAAAGAATTTGAAGAATGGAGTGCGCTCATGAAAGAAGCGGCAAAACATCAGAACTTTTATGCAAAGATTTCGGGACTTGGAAAGTTACCAACAGATTTGGAAAAATGGAATTCCGATTATATAAAACCTCATATCTCTTTTGCATTGGAAGTTTTTGGAGAAGACAGGTGTATGTGCGGTGGCAATTGGCCCGTATCGTTGTTGAAAGAAAACTATGTCAAGATATGGAGCACTTATAAAGAAATAATTAATTCTTTATTGGAAGATGAAGGGAAAGAAAAAGTGTTTTATAAAAACGCTTTGCGATTTTATAATTTATGATGAATACAAATTAGTTTCTTAAAGGATCACGTGAAAATTTGTACTTTTTTTTAAAAGAATTTCAAAAACAACAGTAAATAAACAAATAACACCAATTCTTATTTTTTGATTAAAAAGATAATGGAATCGTTTATTTCTTCGATCAAACAATGATGATTTAAATTAATAATGAAAATACCTTATAAACCGCTGTTGCCCGAAACTTCAATGCCGATCATTATCATTGGGGCAGGAGGAATTGTGGGCGATGCTCATTTGCCCGCTTACAAAAAAGCCGGTTTTCAGGTGCTGGGAATTACGAATCGAACAAAAGAAAAAGCGGAAAAATTAGCAGCGCAATGGAACATTCCAAATGCGTACGGTTCTATCGCTGATGCAATAGCTGCGGCGCCGGAAAATGCCGTTTATGATATCACCATTGTTCCGGAAAATTTCGTTGAATCACTGGATCAATTGCCTGATGGCAGCGCGGTATTGATGCAAAAACCGATGGGTGATAATTACGGGCAAAGCCAGGAAATATTAGCCCTATGCCGTCGGAAAAAATTAGTTGCTGCAATTAATTGCCAGTTGCGATTTGCGCCGTTTGTAAATGCAGCAAGATATCTTATCGAGGCTGGTTTTATCGGGGAATTATATGATATGGAAATCCGCGTTACTGTGAATACTCCATGGCATCTTTTCCCTTTTGTATTTGATCGACCGCGGCTGGAGATTCAATACCATAGTATTCATTACATTGATTTGATCCGCTCATTTTTGGGAGATCCAAAAAGTGTAATGGCAAAAACTTTACGGCATCCTGAAAAAAGTTTACCATCTACGCGCTCTACTATTTTAATTGATTATGGAAATACGCTGCGGGCTGTTATTAATACCAATCATGATCACGTGTTTGGCCCCACAAACGAGGAAAGTTTTATAAAATGGGAAGGCACGAAGGGCGCAATAAAAGCAAAGATGGGACTATTGATGGATTATCCTAATGGGCTTCCGGATAAGTTTGAATATTGTTTATTGGAGGAAAATAAAAAGCCCGTTTGGAAAATAAAAAAAATAGAAGGCTCCTGGTTTCCGGAGGCGTTTATTGGTTCGATGAGCAACCTGATGCGGTTTAAAGAAGGATCAACAGATAAATTAACAACAAGCGTTGAAGATGTAATAAAAACAATGGCTGTGGTAGAAAGCGCCTACTTATCGAGCGATGCCGGAGGCATTGTTGTAAATATTTAGTATCAAAAACATTAGCAGCAAACAAGTTATTTAAGAAAATAAAAGAAGCATGTATTTTAAGTCTGTTTTTTTTGATGGTTATGAATTGGGAGCAAAAAGAATTACGCTTGGAAGAACGATAACAGAAACTGATTTTATCGTTCATGCTGGCCATACCGGCGATTTTTTCCCGCATCATATGGATGCCGAATGGTGCAAAACGCAACCATTTAAACAAAGGATTGCACATGGAACAATGATTTTTAGTATTGGCATTGGTTTAACTGCTTCCGAAATAAATCAGGAGGCTTTTTCCAAAGGATACGACCATTTGCGTTTTGTGAAACCAGTTTTTATTGGCGACACGATTCATGCTGAAGTCACCATTTCTAAAAAATCCGGTTCAAAGAAAGCAGGATACGGGACTGTAACGGAACATGTGGAAATAATAAATCAAAATGGTGATCTGGTTTTGGTGTGCGATCATATATTACTTGTGAAGGAATCATAACGATGTATGAATGAAAGGAATCAAAGCCGATAAGTCGGAATAAGAGCCTTGAAAAAATTTATTGCTGAAGCACAGATTACTGAGAATGAAAAATCGCATTATTTGTTCGTTTACTCTAAAATGAATCATACGCATTGGAATATATCCGGGGCATCTTTTGTTGCCAGTGTTTTTAAAAACAAAAATTAAATTAATATGGCACAAGTACCAGCCGTTGAATCTTTATTACAACCAGTTTTAGAAAAATCTGTCGAAAACAGGGATTCAAAAAATAAATACCTCGTTCCATTTATTTTAATAACATGTCTTTTCTTTTTGTGGGGCATGGCTCATAACCTGGATTCTATTCTAGTTCCACATTTGAAAAAGGCATGCCAGTTGAATAACCGCGAATCAAGCCTGGTAGATACAGCCGTATTTTTCGCTTATTTTCTTATGGCCATTCCTGCAGGAATGTTCTTAAAAAAATGGGGATATAAAAAAGGAATAATTGTTGGTTTACTGGTATTTGCGGCTGGCGCATTTTTAATTGTACCGGCTGCCAACACAAGGAGTTTTGATTTTTTTTTATTGACTTTATTTGTAATTGGCTGTGGCCTTGCCATGTTGGAAACTGCTTCAAATCCTTATGCGGCGGTATTAGGCCCACCTGAAACCGCAGGTACCCGCTTAAATCTTGCTGCTGCTTTTAATGGGTTGGCTGCTTTTGTCGCGCCACTTGTGGGAGCTGCTTTTATTTTATCGGGCATTGATTTCACAGAAACCCAATTGGCAGCAATGCCATCTGTCGAACGTTTAGCATATTTAAATTCTGAAGCCTCCTCCGTAAAAATGCCTTACATAATTTTAGGTTGTGTTTTGCTCCTGGTCGCATTCCTGTTCAGCTTTTTTCATTTCCCTGAAGTAAAAGACGATACTAAAATTGCGCGGCCTGTACAATTTTTAAAAGCATTTAAACGAAGGCATTTAAGATGGGCGGTAATTGCTCAATTTGCTTATGTAGGAGCACAGGTATGCGTAACCAGTTTTTTCATCCGGATGGCAGGACAGGGCGGCGGTATTGATGAAAAAACGGCCGGGTATTATCTTGGTATCTATGGCTTGTTATTCATGGCAGGCCGCTTTGCCGGCACCTTTTTTCTTAGATTTATTTCGTCTCAAAAATTGCTTTCACTTTATTCGGTAATTTCTGTAATTCTATGCATTGTGGCTATCAGCGGCAAAGGCGCGTATGTAATTTATTCGCTTGGCGGGCTGGGGTTTTTCATGTCTATTATGTTTCCTACAATTTTTTCACTGGGGATAGCCGAACTGGGAAAGGATACAAAATTAGGCTCCTCCTTATTGATAATGTCTGTTGTAGGTGGTGCGGTATTTCCATACATCATGGGAACTGTCATTGACCTGAATGGTGATAGTATACAAACAGGCTATATCGTACCATTGCTGTGTTTTATCGTAATACTTTTCTTTGGACTTGTTGGTTATAAGGTTAAAATTCATCCTCCCCCTGTAGAATTAGATTAGACATTGAGATTCCGTTATTCGTAATTGATTCGTAAGATTGAAAGACAATTTTTGACCATGAAAAAAACATTTCTTCTTCTTTTTATTTTGTCCGGCCTTGCCAATTTCACCTGCTTCGCACAGCCTGATCCAGGCCCAGTTTTCAATTTGGAAAAAGATTTTCAATCTCCTCCCGAATCTGCTGCTCCGTGGGTTTTTTGGTATTGGTATCATGCAAGCGTAAGCAAAGAAGGAATTACCGCCGTCCTTAAAGCGATGAGAGAATCAGGGATTACGGGCGCTTATTTAATGACGATCAAAGGTGGAGATACGGCTTACATGCAACCCCCCATAGAACAGCTAACTCCCGAATGGTGGGGAATGGTGAACTATGCCTTTAGTGAAGCAAAGCGGTTGGGAATAAAACTGGCCATGCATGTGAGTGATGGATTTGCGCTTGCCGGGGGCCCATGGATTACTGCCGCGATGTCGATGCAAAAAATTGTGTGGACAGAAAAGCAGGTGCAAGGCGGTAAAGTTTTTAATGATACATTAGCAACTCCGGAAACCAATGAAAATTACTACCGGGATATTGCAGTTTTTGCATATCCTTCTCCTGTTGGAAAAGTGATTTCATCAACTACAGAAGTTCCTATTGTTACTACCAGTAAAGCAGGAACCAATGCACAATTTTTGATCGATCCAAATAATACAAAAAACTTCAGCAGCACCGATAGTTGCTGGATACAATATGCTTTTGCAAAACCTTTCACCTGCCGGTCTGTTGTTATTCATAGCAAAACGAATTATCAATCTAACCGTTTGATTATAGAAACGAGCGACGATGGAAAAAATTTTAAATTTCTTCAAAGATTAGTGCCTCCGCGCTCAGGATGGCAGGATGCGGAAGCTCCTTATACACATGTAATCCCTGCTACGACTGCCCGATTTTTTCGTTTTGTTTTTAGTAAAAGAGGATCGGAACCTGGCGCAGAAGACCTGGATGCAGCCAAATGGAAACCGGTTTTAAAAATCTCCGGTATTGAACTTTCATCAGAGCCAAAAATTGATGGATATGAAGGAAAAAACGGGGAAGTTTGGCGTATTCGCAAAAGAACGACTGCTCAACAAATTCCTGAAAAGATTTGTGTTCCCATGAACCAAATAATTGATGTTACAAAATTTGTGGATTCAACCGACCATTTGAAATGGAAAGTGCCTGCGGGTAACTGGACAATTATCCGAATTGGGCACACATCTACAGGCCACAAAAATGAAACCGGAGGAGGAGGAAAAGGGCTGGAGTGTGATAAATTTAATCCTGCCGCAATCAAACTGCAATTTGATAATTGGTTTGGTGAAGTATTTAAAAAAGTTCCGGCAGCATCTGATATTTTAAAAATATTTCACGTGGATAGCTGGGAATGCGGAAGCCAGAACTGGTCACCTGTTTTTAGGAAAGAATTTAAAAAGCGTCGTGGATATGATTGG
Organism: Segetibacter koreensis; assembly: GCA_044463445.1. Lineage (GTDB taxonomy): Bacteria > Bacteroidota > Bacteroidia > Chitinophagales > Chitinophagaceae > Ginsengibacter > Ginsengibacter koreensis_A. The sequence continues at coordinate 8,961 of JBIQMJ010000021.1, read as the reverse complement.
TATCCATATCTACCTATTATGGCCGGTATTCCTGTCGAAAGCGCTGATGTTTCAGAAAGATTCCTACACGATGTCAGGCAAACAATCATCGAACTTTTGCATGATAATTTTTATGTGACTCTTGCAAATCTTGCTCATGAAAAAGGATGTGCATTCACAGCAGAAAGCGTCGCGCCTACAATGGTAAGCGACGGAATGTTGCATTATAGTGCTGTTGATATTCCGATGGGAGAATTTTGGTTGCGAAGCCCGACACATGATAAACCCAATGACATGCTGGATGCGATTTCTGCAGGACATATTTATGGAAAACCTATCATCCAGGCAGAGGCATTTACTGAGTTAAGGTTAATGTGGGATGAGTATCCGGAAATGTTGAAAACCTTGCAGGACAGAAATTACGCTTTAGGAATCAACAGGTTGGTTTATCATGTTTTTATGCACAATCCCTCATTGGATAAAAAACCAGGCATGACGCTGGATGGCATTGGACTTTTTTTTCAAAGAGATCAAACCTGGTGGAAACAAAGCAAAGCATGGGTAGATTATGCAAGGCGCTGCCAGTTTTTGCTGCAAATAGGAAAGCCGGTAACAGACATAGCTGTTTTTACAGGCGAAGAAATACCGCGACGCGCTATTTTGCCTGACCGGCTCGTAACAACTGTACCCGGGATTTTTGGAAAGGCTAGAGTAAACGAAGAAAAAAAGCGACTTCTTAATTTGGGCGAACCTGTCACTGAATCACCGCCGGGAGTTTTTCATTCAGCAAATATTATTAATCCCGGAGATTGGGTAAATCCTTTAAACGGTTATGCTTACGATTCTTATAATAGGGATGCGCTGCTGCATTTTTCTAAAGTAAGTAATGGCAATATAGAATTGAAAGATGGCGGAAAATATAAATTGCTGGTGATTCCCGGCAATAGAAAAATGTCTCCAAATGCAGGCTGGATGTCAGTTGAAGTGGCAAGAAAATTAAAAGAGATGGTTGAAGATGGCGCTACTTTATTGGTTGACAAAAAACCTCACCATTCTCTTAGCCTGTATCAACACAAAGCAGCAGACGAAGAAATAAATAAAATTGTTAATTCAATTTGGAATCATACAAGAGAGAATAAAAAATTTGGTTTTACTTCATGGAAAGTTGGGAAAGGTAGGATAGTGCAGACGCCATTTAAAGCCAGTTCGTTTGAAGGCCTTGGAGTTGAAAAAGATTTTATTGCCACCAATGGTTCCGGTAAACCTGCTGATGGAATTGCATGGACGCATAGAACTGCGCCGGGAATTGATATTTATTTTATATCGAACCAACAAGATGAAGAAAGAGAAGTCAATTTATCACTTCGGGTTGAAGGACGACAACCTGAATTGTGGGATGCAGTCACGGGGGAAACAATGACTGCAAAAACATGGCAATTCAAAAAAGGAAGAACGATGTTGCCGGTAAAGCTTGCTGCAAATGGTTCCATCTTCATAGTAATGAAAAAGGCGACAAAAAAACAAGCCGCTAAGAATGGTAAAAACTGGATCGAAACAACAAAAGTGAAAAGTATTCAAGGCCCCTGGACTGTAGCATTTGATGCTACATTGGGTGGCCCGCAAAAGCCAGTGATTCTTAAAACATTGATGGATTGGAGTAAACACGAAGATTCATCCATTCGTTATTATTCAGGGAAAGCTTCTTATACCCATAAATTTTCATGGGATACTTCTAAAATAAAAAACAAACCAATTTATCTGAATCTCGGGAAAGTAGCGAATATAGCGGAAGTAATGATCAATGGAGTGAATTGTGGAATAGCCTGGACCCATCCTTTCCGTGTGAATATTACAAAAGCTGTACGTCAAGGCGAAAATCAGCTTACAATTGAAGTGGCCAATACCTGGAGAAATAGATTGATTGGAGATCATGCTCTTCCTGAAGATAAAAGGATTACCCATACAAACGCGCCTTACAGATTGAATGAAAGACCGCTTCTGAAAGCTGGTTTGATGGGACCCGTGAGTATTGTGATTAGGAAAACTGAGTAAAGTGACATTTACAGGAGGTGATTTTTGCAGAAAGTCATCCTGGCTGTGAGATTATTAAATATAAATAGTCGTTTAATGGCCAGAAATTAATGCCGTAGCAATTTATAATTTTTTGCCGGAACCTTGCTATAAAAATTATCATAAAATCAATTGTCTTGTCCTAAAATAGGTTCACACAAATTAATTGCAGGATCACAGAAATTTGTTTTCTTGATAATAATTTTCACCATCTCGTTTTTTGTGAAAGAACTAAGTTATAAAAACTCTTGAAAGCAAATCACAACCTCACTTATTATTCAATTAATTTGTCACGGTATTGGGGGTAGGTAAGGTGATAGTAAAAGTGGTGCCTTTTTCATATTCACTTTCAGCCGTGATGCTCCCCTTGTGGCCGATAATTATATTTTGGCAATTTGCCAGGCCAAGCCCATTTCCTTTTTCTTTGGTTGTAAAGTAAGGTTCGAATAAACGGTCAATTTCAGATTTTTTCATTCCTATTCCGTTATCAGAAATTTTAACCACACACTTTCCTTCCTGGTTTTGAGTTACTATTTTCAGTGTTCCCTTATCGCCCATTGCCTCTACAGCATTTACAATAATATTCAGAAAAGCGATTTTTATTTTTTCGATATCCATCGGGATGGAACAAATATTTTCATCATAATTCTTTTCAACTTTTATACGGTTCAGTTTGATCCTGTCGTGCGCCAATTCAAGGCTCGCTTCCAGAATTTGGTTGATTGAGGCCGGCGAGAAGCTAAACTCGGCGCGGGTGGTGGCAAGAAGGTCTGTCACCAGTTGGTTAATGCGCTCAGAATTTCTCCGGATCATTGAAAAGAAAATTTCTGAATCTTTATCTTCCACTTCTGCCCTCAATTGTTCGCAGGCAAGATTAATATTAGTCAGGGGATTTCTGACTTCATGGGCCATCACGCGCGCGATCCTTCCTGTTACCACATATTTTTCAAGCCTTCTTAATTCAATTAATTCAGTATTTAATTTGGCCAGTTCCACTACTCTTTGTTGCAATTCTTCCTTGTATCTTTCAGCTTTTTCAGCGGCAATATTTTTATCTTTTTTCTCTTTATTATATACCAGCAGCGAATAGATGGTGAGAAGAACCGCAATTACAATGGATATGATGTTGAGCACCTGTATCAACCCGGAATATTGGGAAATTTTCTCAGACCAGCTATCTCTTAAATTAATTTCTTCCTGCTTCATTTTGTTGATAACCGCGTCAATTGCTATTGCATTGGCAACGCCTTCCTTGCTTCCATTCAGGTCTGTCACAGACATATTTTCGATAGAAAAGGGGCCCGTGATTGAATTTTTCATCCAGTTGAATTTCCACCGGATCAGATCCCTGAGAGTGTCAATATTTCTTTGCTGGCTATCATTATCCCTCGTAAGTACTTCCAATATTGAAAATGTACTGTCGATCTTTTTTTTACTGCGATCATATTTAGTAAGCAACGACCGGTCATTGGTAATCAAAAAACCCCTGAAAGCAGATTCGCTGTTTCCCATAAAACCAATCATATTATCCAGGTTGTGAATTACTTCATTGGTATGTTCCATCCAGAAATCCTGGATAGAGACTTTCCTGGTAGAAATTAAGGTGAGAATATAAGAGACGAATAACAGTATTACGGCTATAAAAAAGCCGATTCGTTTTCGGGAAAATATACTTTTGAAAATTTTTATAATCATCTGGCCTTTTGAAGTTCACTAAATATACAATGGCATTTGATTAATTTGAAAACTTTTTTATTAGCCAGAAAATAATTACCAGTATAATAACAACTATAATAATTCCTACCCAAACTCCTGCCTTAAAAATAGCCCCTATGGCTTCGCAACTACTGAGCGCCATTGCAGGTAACAGTAAAAAAAGAAAAAAGGGTAATTTAGTTTTTTCCATGATCTGAGTTTTTATGAGAAAATATGGTAAGAGCAAAAACTTTCAAGCTACCTTAATTCGATCATTTTTAACTCTTCAAAATTTTCTGAAAATATTTTCTATTCTGCGTTAAATATTATGCCAATTGTTTGTTTTAACCAATTATAAAAATATATTCGGATGTCATATCCATCAAGGTAAAATTGAACTAAAAGGGCATTAAAAAATTCTTCCTCAGTATGGGCAAAAAATTACTCAGAAAGGTTAGAAAAATATAAACAATAAGGAATTTTATAAAGTCTGAAACCCACACCGGTAAAGGATTTTTAGTTCATTTGCCATTCATTTCTTAACTTGGCAGAATATTTTATAATTAGAATCTAAATAATCTTTTTAAATTTAAAAACAAAAATTATGAGCGCAGGAAAAATATTCGCAAGCGTACTGGCAGGTGCCGCAGCAGGTGCTGTTTTAGGGATTTTATTTGCCCCTGATAAAGGCACAGAAACAAGACGCAAAATAGCTGAAAAAGGATCAGACTTTGCCGGAAGCGTTAAAGATACCTATCATGATTTTTCTGATACCGTATCCGAAAAGTATGACAACGCAAAGCAAAAATTATCCAGCCTTGTTTCCGAAGGGAAAAATATGGGAAAGGATATGGTAAACCAGGCAAAGGAAAAAGCAAACGCGATGAAAAATGACGTTAGGAACCCTAACCCCATCAATTCGTAATCTCCTTTTGCTTTTGAATCATTAACTGTCCGGTGATAAAATAAGAATAATGGAAAATGACCCTACAGCGGTAGAAGAACTTTTTTATAAATTGAAGGATTATGGAGAAACCACTGTTGATTTGTACAAACTAAAAGCAATCAACAAGGTTTCCGGATTTACCTCCAATCTGATCGTTTTAATAGTTTTAATCGTTCTTCTATTTCTGATATTAATTTGTATCAGCGCGGGTTTTGCCTTGCTCATCGGAGTTTGGCTGGGCCAGGCTTTCTGGGGCTTTTTTATTATGGGGGTTCTATATTTAATCGCCGGACTTATTTTATTTGCTAACCGCAGGAAAATATTAAAAGAGCCTATCAGTAATAAATTACTCAAAGACTTAATAGATTAAATTTTTGGCAAATGGATAATGAGGAAATAGCTGGAAAGAAATTAGAAAGCATTGCAAATACCACTGATCTTGGAACAGCAATAAAAAGATTGGAGAGAAGGAAGGCTGTGCTGGAAGAAGAATTGAAAGATAGTTTTCACCAACTTGCTGAAGGCCTTAAGCCCACGAATATATTAAAGAACACCATTCATGAAGTTCAGGAATCTACTGCCTTAAAACACAATCTTTTAAAAGTGGCTCTGGGGCTTGGAGCAGGTTATTTTTCACGAAAGCTGCTGGTAAATAAATCTGCTGGTTTTGTAAAGAAAGCGCTTGGAACCGCTCTCCAATATGGGATTACCAATTTTATAGCAAAAAAGAGCGATGACGATGATGATACGGAAGAGTTTCCCAAAAAGAAAAATATTTTCAGAAGGATACTTTCCATTTGATATTTGATTATCCTTTTTTTCCTCTTGTTATTCCGGTTGTTTCCGGATATTTTTTTACCTTTCTTTTTGTAATTTAAATTTTACTTCATGCAGAAAATTTTTCTGTACAATATTTCCTGATAAAATCTGTTTGTGAAAAAAATTATTTCTTTTCTCTTATTATTTATTGTAAGCCAAAATATTTTTTGCCAAAAGATTTCAATTTGTGTTGACAGCATTCCATCTTCATTTCGCGGACTTAGTGCTGTTGGCAATACTATAGTTTGGGTCAGTGGCAGCAATGGCACTGTTGGCAAAAGCATTGACGGAGGAAAAAACTGGAAATGGATGAAGGTACATGGTTTCGAAAAAACTGATTTCAGGGATATTGAAGCCTTTGATAAAAATACAGCCGTAATTATGGGTGTGGATTCGCCCGCTTTTATTTTGAGAACCATTGATGGAGGCGAAAATTGGGAATTGGTCTATAAAAATGATTCGAAAGGAATGTTTTTGGATGCAATGGATTTTTGGGATGACCAGAAAGGAATAGTAATTGGCGATCCGGTAGAGGGTCATTTTTTTATTTCAAAAACATTGGATAGCGGGAAAACCTGGAAAGATATCCCGGTCAGCGACAGGCCAGCCGCAGATACCGGTGAAGCATGCTTTGCTGCAAGCGGGACCAATGTAAAGACCTTTGGTAAATCAGGATTTGTGTTTGTTTCGGGTGGCTTGACTTCCCATATTTTTAAAAACAATAATAAAGTTTGGCTCCCTCTTTTGCAGGGAAAAGAATCTACGGGGGCAAATTCAATTGCTTTAGATGGCAATAAAAACAGGGTAGTAGTAGGTGGCGATTTTTTACAAAAAGAAGATACAACAAGTAATTGTGTGATATCCACGGATAGAGGAAATAGCTGGATTAAACCTCAAACACCGCCTTCAGGTTATAGAAGTTGCGTTGAGTTTATATCCAATAAACAATGGATCACCTGCGGCCTGAATGGGGTGGACATTTCCAATGACAACGGCATGAACTGGATAAAAATAAGCGATGAAAGTTTTAATGTAGTTCGAAAAGCGAAAAAAGGAACTGCAGTGTATTTTGCGGGTAGCGCAGGATTTGTAGGTAAGTTGGAACAGCAAAGCCACAAATAATTGAAATTTTTATTTCGCAACTTCAGGTTTTTTTCTGCCAACAATGATACTGGTGACCTTATCGATATCCAAAATTAATTTTCTAATAAATTCCAGGTGTGAGTACTTTCTTTCTTTAAACCTTTTATCTATAGCAGGAGCATTCATTTCAGCATTTTCCATATGCCCGGTATTTTCGAGTTTCTCAAGGTTATTTTGAAGAATAGTAATAGAAGATTCCAGTGGATTAATAAATTCTTTTAAATCTACGGCCTGCTGCTGGGTTATTTCTGAAGCCAGGCTTGCCACATTAGAAGACAAAAGATTATTAAATACCACAAATTCATAAATTTCATTCTTATGCAATTGCTTATTTTTAGGTTCACTTTGCATGCGGTGCAGGGCCGCAGCGAGATTGGCAGTGCTCACAAATAATTCCTTACGCATCACCTTATAATCAAGTGGCAGTATTTTTTTCCCTGCATACAGGTCTCTTAACTTTTCGAGAAAATGAATATTGGCTTGCAGCACATTGGCCATATATTTTTGTAATTGTGATGATTCGCAGAGCGGGAATAAAAAGTAACTTCCAAGAGCAGCCAGCGCTGAACCAATTGCCGTATCCACAAGCCTTTCACTGGCAACATTTAAAGCTCCCAGGCCCAGAAAATGAAAAAGAATTAATACATACGGAGTAAGAAAAATTACCATCACGATATAATTCAGCGTTTTGAAAGTATAGGTTCCCAACATAAAAAATATCAGCAGACTGAGAAGTATCACCTTATCCTGGATAAAAAAAAGAAGCAATAATCCTAAAATTCCACCGCCAATTGTTCCCAAAAGCCTGTCGCCATTCTTTTTTTTGGTAAGGCTAAACGCGGGCTTGAGAATGATTATTATGGTCATTAGTATCCAATAGCTGTGGTGTCCATGCAGGAAAAGTTTGGAAAGAATAAATCCTACTCCACAGGTGATCATCACTCTCAGGGAATGCCGGAAAATTGAAGAGTCAAATGTCAGGTTGCTTTTAAAAACTTTCCAACTAATGGTTTGGTGCGATACAAATCTTCTGTATTCCTTTCGGCTTCTTAATTTCTTTTTTCTTAAAAAATCTTCATTAAAATATTCTGAAAGATTATCAATTTTATTTTTGAGATTTAAAAGATTAGAAAAAATTTTTTCAGGGATCATCATATTTCTTCCTGATGAAAGAATGTCTATTCTTTTTTTAAGAAATTTCATTTCTTTCTCAACCCTTTTCTGTTTCTTATAAAGCCCGTTAGACTGGATCGCTTCCCCGATTTGGTTTAATTCGGCTGCAAGCTCTTTTGATATGAGATTTACTTCTTTCAAAATGCCGGTATCTGCAAAATCTTTCCGTATTTCTTCGTAATCATAACCACTGGCCATTATTTGTTCAAATAAATCAACAATACTTGAGAAAATGAGCACCAGCATTCGTCCTATGCGCGTTGATTCTTTTAATAAAGCCCTGTTCTTAAACAAAAGCTCTCTTGCCTCGTTTTGTTTTTCATTCACTACTACCTGTTGATCAAGCATTTTTTGATATTGCTGTTGCAGGTCTGAGTCAATGTTGAACATTTCTGCTTTTATCAGTAAATAAGTTGCTGTTTCCCTGATGCAATCTCCGACGGTTCTTTGTGAAGGACGGAAAGGAGTGAGACGAAATAATAATAAAGCGATAAGCATATACCAAACACCTCCTGCCAGTATCAATAAACTTTCCTTCCATACTTCTGAAAACGGAATCACTTTGGTCATTTGAAGGATCATGATCAGGAGGGCAGCAAAGCCAATAGAAGTGGCCCGGTTTCCAAAAACGGAGAACATTGTAAAGACAAAAGAGGAAGACAGAATAAGAATCCCCAAAGCCAGGGAATTGTGGTTTAAAAAGCCGGTGAGCAGGGCGCTGATAAAAACGAAAATATTGCAATACAGCATCCCGTTTTTTTTATGCACTACTGGTCCCGGCCCATCGCTGATGCTCACACACAATGCTCCCAAAGATAGGCCAAGGCCTGTTTCCAGGTCTCCCAGGTAGGCAAACACCAAGGTTGGAATTATGATTTCCAAAGTGATGCGGACACCATCCGAAACATATTGGCTGAAAAGAAAATATCGTATTTGCCGGGATTTTTCCATGTATTATACATACAAAAAAAGAGAAAAATGATTGGCTTCAGGCCGCGAAATATCATTTAAAATAGAAAACAGTATTTTTTGTTGGTTCACTATAGATCAACGAAAATCAATTCAATACGTTGGTTTCTTTTTTTGTTTCTATATTTTTCTGTTCTTTTATCTTTTCCCAACCTCCTGAAACATTT
>JBIQMJ010000020.1:0-21466 GCA_044463445.1 Segetibacter koreensis | reverse complement strand
ACTACTTTTGGAAAAACACCTGTTCCCGTCCGGGGGGGCGGAAGCATTCCTATTTGTACTATTCTGGAAAAAGAATTAGGAGTAAAAATTATTTTCATGGGTTTTGGACTGGATAGTGACAATCTTCATTCGCCCAACGAAAAATATGGAATTGAAAACTTCAATAAAGGCATCGAAACCATTCCATATTTCCATAAATATTTTGCAGAAATGTCTGCAGGAAATTCCTGAACTTATAAGAAATGAAAAATAAAAAATCTTCTTATTAATTGCTTTGCTATAATTGATTATAAAAAACAACAGCTATTGTAAATACGGATTATCTTTTATTTCGTGTCCAATGGTGGTGGGAGCGCCATGCCCCGGGTAAACTTTTACCTCTGCCGGCAATTTAAAAAGTTTTGCTTTGATGTTTTTTAAAAGGTCTTCATGGCTGCCATAGGGAAGGTCAGTCCTGCCGATGCTGTTTTGAAACAGAACATCGCCGCCAATCAGAAACTTTTGTTTTTCGCAATAGAAACAAATGCTTCCGGGAGAATGGCCAGGAACGTGAATCACTTCGAGCTTATCTTCTCCCAATGAAACCGTATCTCCTTCTTTCAAATAAACTACTTCTCCCTGGTAATTATCAAAAGGAAGATTGAACATCAGGCCCGACGCAGGAGCCATTTCAAGAACCGTTCTTTCCAGTTCATGTGTATTTAACGTTAATTTAAATTCTTCTGCAATAAATTTATTGCCGAATACATGATCCAGATGGCAGTGAGTATTCAATAAAAGTTTGGGTACTAATTGGTATTTGTCAAAAAAAGTTTTAAGTTCTTCCTTTTCTGTATCAAAATAGCAGCCGGGATCTATGATGATACATTCATTGTTTTCATTATACAGGGCATACGTATTTTCCTGTACAGGATTGAATGTAAAAGCCTTTATTTGAAACATAATTGTATTATTTGAAGCATCAATAAATTCATTTTATTGATTAAGTTGAAACGTTTAATTTTAGGGCGATATTATAATGTAAAGCACATGCAAGATCACAAGAAATCAATATACACAAAAATAATTCCCTTTTTCTTTTTATTATTTGCAGCGGGTTTTGCAAATGCGCAGGTGAGCACGGTTCAATTTGGGAAAAACCGGGTACAATATAAAAAATTCAAATGGCAATATTACCAGACCTTAAATTTTAATTCTTACTTCCATCAAAACGGTCAGGAACTGGCCAAATTTGTTGCCCAGGTAGCCGAACAGGAACTTCCGGGGATTGAAAAATTCGTAGAATATAATTTACAGCGCAGGGCCAATATTATCATCTACAATACATTTGATGAGATGAAGCAGAGTAATATTGGCCTGGGCCAGGATTGGCAAAATGCAGGTGGCGTTACCAAGCTGGTCAATAATAAAATGATCGTGTATTACAACGGAAATCATGCTGACCTTCGCCGGCAAATCCGTGAGGGAATCGCCGGCATCCTGGTGCAGAATATTTTGTTTGGTGAAGATTTGGGGGAAGTAGCCGGCAACGCGGCCCTGCTTGATCTTCCCCAATGGCTCATCGACGGATACATTGCCTATGTGGGCGAAAACTGGAGCCCTCACCTGGATGATGAATTGAAAAATGAAATCCTGAGTGGTAAATACAAAAATTTTTACCAGCTCGCATTTGATCAACCTTTGCTCGCGGGCCATGCATTTTGGTACTATATTGAAGAAAAATATAAGAAAGAAAACACTTCTTATTTATTGTATCTCGCCAGGGTTTATAAAAGCCTGAAGCGTGCTACACAACAGGTTACCAAAGTAAGAAGGTTTAAAGATGTGCTCGCTAATTTTATGCAGTACCAAACCGAAAAGTATGAAAATGATATTTCCCACAGAAAAAATTATCCTAAAGGAAGTGAAATAACAGATTATACAGTGGGCAAAAGAGTTGACTATTTTCACTTTACTGTAAACCCCAATAAGAGAAACAGCTCTTTTGCTGTGGTTCAATATAAGAAAGGGAAATACAGTTTGATTTTGGATGAAGATGGTGATGAAAAAGTGTTGTTGAAATTTGGCGTAAAAACTCAACAGAATGCTGTAAATCCTAATTACCCTATGATGGCCTGGGACCCCAAAGGGCAAAGGCTTTCAGTGCTTTACGAGGAGAAAGGAAGGCTGAAGCTTTTTGTATATGATGTGATATCCAGGCAAAAACCTATTGACCGTGATATTACGGATGTTTTTGACCAGGTCCAGGATATGAAATATATGGTTACCAGCCAGACATTAATTTTCAGTGCGGTCAGGAATGGTCATTCTGATATTTTTACCTATGATGTGGCTAAAGGAACGGTGAAACAGGTTACAGACGATGTATATGATGATTTGGATCCTTCCTACATTAATCTACCGAATAAAACAGGAATCATTTTTTCAAGCAACAGGCCTTCTGCGGATGCAAAAGGCAGTGATACTGCTTTGATGAATAACCGTTATAATATTTTCCTGGTTACTAATTTTGAAACCGGCAGGCCCGGCGTTGCGCAAATCACTCAATTGACAAAATTGAAATTCGGTGATGCACGCTATCCTTCCACTTACAGCGATGCCTATTTCACCTTCCTGAGCGATATGAGTGGCATACAAAACCGATATGCCGGTTTTTTTACCACACGGACTACCGGCGTGGATACGCTCGTACTCATCGGGGATGAAGTTTTAAGAAATCCGGATATACCTGAAATTGATTCTACTTTAAAAGTGTACCACAAGCAGGATGTGGATTCAATTGCAGTAGTAGCTATTTCAAAAGATTCGGCTTATGTATTCCCATTGTCTAATTATGCAAGCAGCATCCTTGAAACCAAAGAAGCCGGGGAAGACCATCAGGTGAGTGAAGTAACACGCCAGAGTGACGATAAGATTCTTTACAAATTAAGGATTGATGAAAATACTTTAAGAAGAAGAAACGTTACTGCAAGAGCTACTACTTACATGAAAGAAGTGATGGCTAAAAACAGGCTCGGAACGGGAGAAGAAATAGAAGCCCCGCAGCCTGTTTCACAGGAAGAAGATATTTTTCAACATGAATTTAAACCTGAAAAGAAAGACAGTGCGCGAATTGCCGAACTTCAAAACCAGGCGCGGCCTGAGCAATCTCTTGTGCTTGCCACTGCCAAATTATATCCCTACAAACCCCGGAAATTTGCCGCCGATTATATAATTGCCGGTTTTAATAATAACGTGTTGGGAACTAAGTACCAGATGTACACAGGCGGCTCAGGGCCTATTACACTTTCCAGCAATAACGGATTGAATGGAATTATCAACCTTGGAACTGCCGATATTATGGAGGACATTAAAATATCCGGTGGTTTCCGCTTATCTACCAATTTAAAAGACAATGACTGGATTTTCCAGTTTTCAAACCTGCGCAAAAAAGTAGATTGGGGCCTAATGTATTACCGGAATGTGCAGTCGGTTATTTTTGCAGATACCATCGGTTATTATCCGGGTAAGGTGGTTTCTAATCTCTACCAGGCAAGTGTTTCATATCCGTTTGATGAAATCAGAAGCCTGCGCATAAATTTTGGAGTGAGGAGAGATAATAAGATTTACAGCGGTTTTGATCCGGTTTCGCTTTATGAAGGTAATAAGGCAAATAGTTATGGTCTTTTGCATTTGGAATATGTGTATGACAACACCTTAAACCCGGCTCAGAATATTTGGGATGGCGTTCGCTATAAGATTTATATGGATTATAATACGCAGATCAATACGCCGCTTGGCACTGTTGGCCGCAACACTTTTAACTTTGGCTTTGATGCACGCGCTTATTATCCCATTTACCGCAATTTTATCTGGGCGGGAAGAGTAGCTGGAGATTTCAGTTGGGGCAATCAAAAATTGATTTATTATCTCGGTGGCATAGACAATTGGTTTATGTTTGGCGACAATCAAAAAAGAGAAAAGAACGGAGACATAAGTTATCGGTATTTCAACCCGAATAATCGGCCGGCTCCAGATCAGAATTATGCTTTTCAGTCTTTGGCCGTTAACCTTCGCGGATTTATACAAAATGCAGCCAACGGAAATAATGCTACCGTCATCAACAGCGAATTCAGGTTGCCGGTGTTTACCACTTTGCTTGATAAACCCATTAACAATGCTTTCGTAAGAAATTTTCAACTGGTACAATTTATTGACCTGGGAACCGCATGGAATGGCGCTTATGATAAGATTGGAAGGCCTAATATTTCTTATTCAAATACTAATGTTACAGTTAATATAAAAGCTCCCGGCATTGGGCCTTTCCTTGGGGGATATGGCTTTGGCGCACGAAGCACGTTGCTGGGATATTTCTTAAAATTTGATGCAGGCTGGCCAATGAATGGTTTCTTCAGGGGAAAACCAATTTATTATTTCAGTATGGGACTGGATTTTTAAAGAAGTCTTATTCCTAAACCGCAATTTATTTTTTTAACCAGTAAACCAATAAATAATTCAGATTATTGTTTTGTCCAAACGCCTTATTCTGTTTCCTTTCCCGGGGTAATGCTAAGAAATAAAGGCGTAAATTTTGGGTATAAAAATTATACAGCCAATAATAAAAGAAATAATTGCAGCAAGTAAAACTGCCGCGGCCGACATATCTTTCACTTTTTTTATTGTCAAATTAAATTGGGGACAAACCAGGTCACAAAGTTTTTCTATTGCTGAATTTATAATCTCAAAACTCAAGACCACAGCGAAACAGAGGAAAATGATCATCCATTCCGTTTTGCTCAATGAAAAAAATAATCCTGCAATGATGGTGAGCAATGCGACCAGGTATTGTATGCGGAAATTTTTTTCATGCAAAAGACAATCTTTTAATCCGGCAAATGCACAAGCGAAGGATTTGACTACTCTCATGATATTTTTTAAAAGGATTTAGAAAAATATTATAAATCTGAAACCACTTTCAGAATCGAATTACTTGCTTTAATAATTTCTTCTTTCGAGATTATTAAAGGTGGAACAATACGCAAACATTGCGAAGCAAACAGGAACCAATCTGAAAACACACCTTCTTCCAAAAGTCCATTGATCACTTTTTTATTCTGATCAAAGCCCTCAAACTCAAGCGCCATCATCAATCCACGGCTTCGGATATTTTTTATTTTTGGATGAGGAAGATGCTGAAGAAATAATTTTTCCTTTTCAAAAACAGTCTCAACCAGATTTTTCTCCAATAAAAATTCCATTGCTGCTTTGCCCGCGGCACAACAGACCGGATGTCCACCGAAAGTATTCATGTGGCCCAGAACCGGGTTGCTGGTCAATGAATCCATGATTTTTTTGTCGGCAATAAATGCGCCCAGGGGCATTCCACCACCCAACGCTTTTCCTAATAATAAAATATCAGGAATGATATCAAATTGTTCAAACGCCCACAAAGTTCCGTTTCTTCCAAAGCCACATTGGATTTCATCCAACACTAACAAAGTTCCGGTTTCAGTACATTTTTTTCGCAATGCCTGCATCCATTTTTTTTCAGGAACAATTACTCCTGCCTCTGCCTGGATGGTTTCTGCAATCACGCACGCTGTTTGAGTTGTAATAGAATCCAGGTTTTCAAAATTGTTGTAATCCAGGTGTAAGATATCCGGTAATAAAGGCCGAAAAGCATTTCGCCAATATTCATCACCGATGATGCTTAAAGACCCTTGTGTACTTCCATGATAGGAATTTTTAAAAGCGGCAATTTGCATTCTTCCTGTAAATCGTTTGGCAAGTTTCATCGCGCCTTCTGTGGCTTCGCTGCCCGAAGCCGTAAAAAAGACTGAGTTAAGAGAAGAAGGCAAATAATCGGTCAGCAATTTTGCATAAGCAGTTTGTGGCGACAAAATCAATTCTCCATTCACCATTACGTGCATAAAATTCTCCGCCTGCTTTTTTATTGCCTCAATTACTTTTTCATTGGAATGTCCTACATTACATACACTGATGCCTCCGATCAGATCAATGTATTCTTTTCCGTTAACGTCGTAAAGTTTGCTGTCAGTGGCTTTTACGATTTCCAAAGCCATTGGGTCGGGGGAGGTTTGACCGATGTGATTTAAAAATATCTGGCGATTTGTCATTCCCTAATGTCTTCTTTTTTATGCTTCCATCCAAAAGAGCCTTTTAAAATAAACCCAAAAGTATAACCGAAGGCAACCGCAACAACTGAAGCAGAAATGATATTTAAGATGAACTCTCTTGAGTAAAAGTTTTTCTCTGTGAAAAGAGTAACGATTACGGAATTGATAAAAATGAACATTCCAAATAATAGAGCATTTTTCAATTTATTTTTCATGATATTTTTATTTTAAAAACCGGGTCTAAAACTTTTTGATACAACTCTTCATATTGAGGCACAATATTATGAATGTCAAATTTCATCGCCTGTGCCAATGCATTCTTTTTCATTTTGGCAAAAGCTTTTTCATCACTAAGAATTTTAATGATATTGTTACTCATATTTTGTACATCTCCAACATTGCTCAAAAACCCTGTCACACCATTGATATTAATTTCAGGCAAACCGCCAACATTGGTAGAAATCACCGGAACCTGCGCTGCCATTGCTTCGAGAGCAACGAGACCAAAACTTTCATATTCACTCGGAAGTAAAAACAGATCAGAAATTGCAAGGATTTCTTCCATCTCTTCCTGCCTTCCTAAAAAACGAACATCCGTTTGGACGCAGGTTTTCCTGCAAAGGTCTTCTATAAAAGAACGCTCAGGACCGTCACCAACAAATAATAATTTGCTTGGGATTTTTTTGTTTACTTTTTCAAAAATATAAACCACATCCTGCACTCTTTTTATTTTTCTGAAATTGGAAGCATGCAATAAAATCTTTTCGTTATTGGGTGCAATTAATTGCCTGAAAGGAGTAACCGGTTTTTTATTAAAGCGCTTTGCGTCCACGAAATTATAGATCACTTCAATTTCTTTTTCCATCTTGAAATTATTATAAGTTTCGTCACGCAAATTCTTTGAAACAGCAGTAATGGCAGCGCTTTCATTCATTGAAAAGGTAACCACCGGCGAATAGGTTTTGTCTCTTCCTACCAGAGTGATATCAGTACCGTGCAGAGTGGTGATGACTGGAATATTCAATCCTTCCTTTAAAAGAATTTGCCGCGCCATATAAGCAGCAGACGCGTGAGGAATTGCGTAATGCACATGCAACAGGTCAATTTTTTGATTGATGATCACATCTACCATTGTACTGGCCAGCGCGGTTTCATAAGGTGGATAATCAAACAGCGGATAAGTAGGTACACTTACCTCATGATAATAAATATTTGCATGAAAACCGCCAAGTCTTACCGGTTGCTGATAGGTGATAAAATGAATACTGTGCCCTTTCTCTGCCAATGCCTTTCCCAACTCTGTTGCCAACACGCCGCTTCCACCAAAGGTGGGATAACATACAATTCCTATATTCATACAATTCTTTTAAAATTTTGAATTAAAATTGATGCAAGTTACAACATCTTAAAAGTAGAATTAAAGAACCGCTTGAGCGCCCGCGATGGTAGATAACCCAGTATTGCTTCGGCTTTTTATTTTATGTTTGTCAAAATATTTCCAATGAAAAAATATGTTCTGCCCATAGTTGGTATTCTTTTTGTTTTCATGGTGATTTTTTTTATTGCCCGGTATAGTTACACTTACAGCGAAGGCAATCGTGCCGGGAGGCTGATCAAATTTTCAAAGCAAGGTATCATGTTTAAAACCTATGAAGGAGAGATGAACCTGGGTGGCGTAACCAATGCAGCTAACAATAGTATGATGATGAATTATATGTGGGATTTTTCCGTCACTGATCAGTCGGTTGCTGATTCTTTATTGAAGTTGGAGGGAAAAGAAATCAGTGTGCATTATAAAGAAAAAATGGCCAAACTCCCGTGGCGTGGCGACACCAAATATATGGTTGACAAAATAGTTGAAGTCCGCGACAATAAAGGATATTAGACTTTTTAAAAAATTATTTAAAAGATTTAAATGGGACATTTACTAACAACTGATAGTATTATCAGTTTTTTTATCCTCGTAATACTTGAAATTATTTTGGGCGTGGATAATGTAATTTTTGTGAGCATTATCATCAATCGTTTACCCCGAAGAAAGCATAAGAAAGCAAGGCTTGCATGGGTGACCCTCGGCTCCATTGTCAGAAGTGTTTTGCTGCTTGGACTTGGATGGTTGCTGGCGCAAAAGGGAAAAGCAGTGTTTACTGTTTTCGATAAGGGATTTGATCTGGCCAGCATTGTAATGCTTGCAGGAGGTGTGTTTTTGATTTATAAATCAGTTCATGAGATTCATCAGAAACTGGAAGGAGAAGATCCAAATGTTTTGCAACCTAATAAGAAATCACTTAATTTTTCACAGGCCATTTCTCAAATAGTTTTGATTGATATGGTCTTTTCATTTGACAGCGTGATCACTGCCGGCGGAACGGCAAAACATGTTGAAATCATGATCGCTGCGGTGATCATTGCGATGATTATTATGTTCACTTTTAGCCCTTATATTGCTGCTTTCATCCACAAACATCCTACTTTTAAGATGCTTGCACTTTCATTTTTGGTGATGATTGGATTGAGTCTTGTGATAGAAGGTTGGGCTGCTGAAAAAACAGAAGATCTGCATTTGAAAAATTATATTTATTTCGGCATGGCCTTTTCTTTTATTGTGGAAGTGTTGAATATGGTGATGATCAAAAAACAAAATCAAAGAGTGGTTCAGTTTGATGAACCGGAATTGCAGGAATAGTAAATAAAGAAATAATGAAGATTTGTATCTGGATGCCGGATGTCTGATTTAATAATGCCTGATTTGTGATTCCAAAATCTTCTTCACAATTGCAGGCCCTTCATAAATAAAACCAGTCCAAACCTGCACCAACGCTGCTCCGTTGTCGAATTTTTCTTTTACATCTTCCGCAGAAAAAATCCCGCCGCTGCTGATAACCGGAATAGCGCCTTTGGTGCGCTGATGAATATAATTGGTGATGCGGGTAGATTCTTCGTGTAAAGGTTTTCCACTTAAACCACCCGCACCGATTTCTGCGATTTCTTTTTCAGAAGTAATTAAATTATTCCGGCTGATCGTTGTGTTGGCAGCTACCAATCCATACAGTTTTATTTCCATTGCCAGGTCAATAATATCATCGAGGTCATGCTGATTAAGATCAGGAGAGATCTTTAACAACAATGGTTTTTGAATTTTCTTTGCCTGGTTGATTTGCTGAAGATTGGTCAGAATTTTTTTCAATGAATCTTTTTGTTGTAAATCTCTTAATCCCGGTGTGTTGGGCGAACTGACATTTACGACAAAATAATCCACCACATCGTGTAATTCGTGAAAACAGATCTCATAATCCTTCCATGCATCTTCATTGGGCGTAATCTTATTTTTCCCAATGTTGCCCCCTATGATCAAAGAAGTTTTATTTTTTTTACGGTAACTTCTGATACGCTCTGCTGCGGCCTTAGCGCCTTCGTTATTAAAACCCATCCTGTTTACCAGCGCTTTGTCTTTTGGTAAACGGAACAGTCTTGGTTTCGGATTTCCATTTTGTGGTAATGGCGTAATCGTTCCTATTTCAACAAAGCCAAAACCCAGCGTTTCCAGCTCTTTCAGGTACTTTGCATTCTTATCAAATCCTGCAGCCAGCCCAATAGGATTTGAAAAAGTTATTCCAAAAACTTCTTTTGAAAAATTTCCTTCCGGAGTAAATTTTTTTTGTAAGAAAGTTTTTATAAAAGAAAAACTGCAGCAAAACCGCAGTAGGTTCATTGCAAAATAATGAACGGTTTCTGCATCAAACCAAAATAATATGTTACGAAGAAACGGATACATTTTGGGCGCGAAGATAGTAATTGAAAGGAAGTTAGGTTTTCCTTTTCTCTGATCTGGCTTTTTTTCAGTGAAACAATAAATAATAAGAATTTTTATTTCCACGCTCACTGAAGAAAAAGGTTATCCGGGGAATTCATTCCTTCGATTTTTATGCGTATAATTTCAATTTATACGTATATTTGAGAAAGAATATTTTTTATGACAGTAAAATTAAATCTGACTATTGATGAAACTGTGGCGAAGCGAATAAAATCGTATGCCCGACGGAAAAAAACATCTGTTTCAAAAATTGTGGAAAATCAACTACAGCAGGTTCTGAAAACTGAGAAGAAGGATGATTCTTTCCGTAAGTTTTTGGATAAATACGCAGGGTCAATAAAAAGAGAAAAGCCAATAGATATTGATGAAGAGCGTGACAACTATTTAAAAGAAAAGTATGGCCTTTAACGCCTTTTTGGACACAAATATTATTATTGACTTTTTAGATCCCCTTCGCCCTTTTCATGAAGAGGCAGTGCAGCTTTTTGATTCTTTGGATCACGGTGAATTTAAGGGGTATTATTCTGAAAGTATTGTTACAACAACTGCCTATGTTATTCGAAAAGATTACCGGCCAGATCAAATTTGCGAAATCATAAATTCCTTCGCTAAAAGGATCAGCTTATTGCCATGTGCGGATTTTAATATCACTCAGGCAACAATCAAATTACCTCCCGATTTTGAAGATGGCCTGCTTTATGAAATTGCATTGCATCACCAGTTGGATTATTTCATCGCTTCCAATACGAAAGATTTTAAAAAGATTCAAAAGCCTGAACTGCCCGTTATTAACGCAAGGGCTTTTAATAAGCTGATAGGAAAGAATTAAGAATAATTTTACCTTTCTAAAGTAAATTCATCCAATAACTTCATTACAATCGCACCTTCTTCTGCGGGAGTTGGATTGGGATCTTGTCCTAAAAAATAATTTACCACTTTTTGGATCAGCGGCTGCTGAACATGCTGAAGTGGTTCAAATAAAATTTCTTCAGTTTTCCCGTTTTTAATGATCTCAATTTTCTTGTGTTCAAAGATGGGGAAGCGCATCAGCCCTTCACTTCCCTGGATTTCACAAAGATCTTTTACATTTTCTTCCGAAACATTAAAACACCATAATCCATTAAAAATAACTCCTGATTTAAACAAAATATTTCCACTTACAATGTCATCCGCCCCATAAAATTTTGATTGATTGGCAGAATAACCGGATGCTTTTTCAATTTTCCCGAAAAACCAATACATAAGATCGAGCGGATGTGGCGCAATATCATGAAACAAGCCACCGCCGGCAATTTGAGGATTAACACGCCAGGCAACTTTGGGAATTTGCAATGCTTCTTTATTCAATGATTTTTTATAGAATTCCAGTTTTGCGAAACGAACCTCGCCGATAGTTTTTTCTGATAAAAGTTGTTTTACTTTATTAAAAAGTGGTTGCCCGCGTCGGTAATGTGCTACAGAAACTTTTACATTTTTTTCTTTAGCAAGTTTGGCAATCATGTTAGCCGAAGTATAATTCATTGCCATTGGCTTTTCGATGTAAACCGGTTTTCCTGCATTAATGGCCGCTATAGCATGTTCTTCATGAAATGCAGGTGGAGTGGCAATATAAATGGCATTCACTTCATCGTCATTGATCAGGCTTTGGGCGTCGTCATACCATTTTGGAACCCCATGCCGCTGTGCATAATTTTTTGCCTTTTCAGTGTCTCTGCGCATGACGGCCACCAGTTTTGAGTTAGTTACTTTATTAAATGCCGGGCCGCTCTTCATTTCTGTAACATCACCGCAACCAATCATTCCCCAACTGATCTTTTCCATCTTATTATGTTTGAGATTGAGATAATTTTTTTCAGAGTGGGCAAATAAATAATTGATAATTTTATTTTGGTACTATAATTATTTCTCAATTATTTCCTGTAAAGTTTTTTCTTTTTCAATCAACCTGTCCAGCAAAGTCATTTGATTTCCGGCCCTTACTAAATTTTGTCCTTCATATTTTGCACCATAATAAACATCATTTTTTAAATAATCAGTAATAAAGCGCAATGCCTGCATGTAGATCATAAATTTGCCTGCATAAATAAAATGATTTTTTTCTTCCTGGTTCAATTCATTTTTCATTTGACACATATAACCTTTCCAAATTGATTCAAAATATTCTTCCCGTACTTCGATTTTGGAAAAATCTTTCTCTTCTTCGTTGGCCGGAGAAAGATAAGTGCGCATCATATCGCCCACATCGCTTATGAAATACCCGGGCATTACCGTATCCAGGTCGATCACACAAAGCCCT
Source organism: Segetibacter koreensis (assembly GCA_044463445.1). GTDB lineage: Bacteria > Bacteroidota > Bacteroidia > Chitinophagales > Chitinophagaceae > Ginsengibacter > Ginsengibacter koreensis_A. Next base: position 9,240 of record JBIQMJ010000020.1, on the reverse strand, counting down.
TTGTCATTGTTATCAAAAAGTACGTTGCTGATCTTGGTATCATGGTGGGTCACTCTTAACTTAAAGGAGGGGTTTTGCAAAATATTTTCGTACGTGTCCACAATATTTTTATTTTCCTCCACTCTTTCAATCAAATTCTTACATTCTTCCAGGCGGCTTTTATTGCCCGACTGAAGAGCCACAAGAAATTGTTGGTAACGAAGAGTCAGATTGTGGAAATCACCTAAAGTGATTTGCAGTCTTTCCACTTCAAATCCCGAAAGCAATTTGGTAAATTCTCCAAATTTTCTGGCAGCCTCAAAAGATTGTTGAGGTTTTTCAACTGTAGAGATAGTGTGAGAATTTTTGACAAAAGTGGTCAGCCTGAAATATTTGTTATCAGCGGTTTTCATCATTTCTTCTTTATTTTTCGTTTGCACGGGACCAACGAATAAATAACCAGGAAAATGCTGATGTAAATAATCGGCAATCAATCTCATATTAGAAGCAATGGCTTCGGGTGATTTAAAAACGAAATGATTGATTTTTTGCAAAATAAATTCCCGTTGTCCGGCTTTTATTTTCCAGGTCGAATTGATTAGCCCATTATTTATCGGCTCGATCTTTACATCATTTGTTTCTAAATCATAGGCCGAAAGAACTTCATCCTTAGGTGTCATTAGTTGGGTTTATTAACAAACTTAGGATACTGAAATTAAATATTGAAACGCAAACGGTTGATTGAATTCTGATCAGCCAATGCCGCTCTCAACAATTGCCTTTCAAAAGCTGAATGAGAAAATTAAAAAATTATATTATTTCTTCGTTTACTTTTTGTTGCTGGCATAATGATCGTTATCCTGGGGCAGTACGAATGTTATTTTTTATTCACTATCAACTTTCCGCTTATTACAATATTATTATAGGAAATTTCTTCAGGAGGATTTTTTTGTTTTTCAAAAAGATCAAATAAAATTTCAGTAGCTTTTTTTGCCTGCTCGTAAGGAAACTGTTCTACCGAAGCCAAAGGTGGATATTCAAGGTAACTCGTGATCGGGAGGTTGGCGTAGCTGACAAAACAAATATCTTTGTTGATCTTCAGTTTGGCCTTCCTGGCAAACTGGATCGCATCGAGTGCCACATAATCATTGATGGTTACAATCGCAGTGGGCCTGGGCTTCAGTTTTAGCAACTGGTCCATAGCTTCGTGTGTTTTTTCAGGCGTAAGGTCCGTAGTTACCACGAGGGACAGATCGATCTTTATTTTTTTCTTCTTCAATACCTCCATATAAGCAGCAGTCCTCTCCCTGCAGGATTTCATTTCTTCCGGTCCGTTAATTACGCCAATTCTTCTATGGCCTTTTTTGATCAAAAACTCTATGGCTTCTTTGGTGCCAAACTGGATATCCGGTGAAACTTTATGAACGGAGGGCAAATCGGGAACCCGATCGAAAAAAACAATAGGAATGTTGTATTTCCCCATCTCGATTAAGTGATCATAATTGTTTGTGTATTTTGAAATAGAAACAATCAACCCGTCAACGCGCTGATTTTTCATGGTGTTGATGATCTGTTTTTCCTGCTCCACCTCATCATGCGACTGGCCTATGAGCACGCTATATTTATTTTGCTTGGCAATATCTTCAATGCCATTAATTGCCTGCGAAAAAATTCTTCTTTCAGATTGGGAAGAATTACGCCGATGGTATTTGTCTTTTGCTGCTTGAATAAAAGCGCTGTCTGGTTGGGCTCATAATTTAGTTCCTTCGCAAGATTTTGTACCCGCATGGTAGTGCGCAAACCAATGCTTGGATGATTATGTAACGCCCGCGATACCGTTGATACTGAAAAATTCAGGCGACGGGCAATTTCTTTTAATGTGATTATTTTATTTTCCATAAAGATCCTGAATACACTGCTTGCACAAATTACGAAAAATGTTTTTGAAAAGAAGTTTCCTGGAAACCTGAATTACTCCATGAAAAAGTTCAAAAATAAGGCGAATGATTAATTCAAATTTCCAAACGATTTATGGGGAAAATTCTTAGTCATTTCGAGGCCTTGCTTAAGGCACTCAATTTTAAAAATACTGGTATTTTTCAGTATAATGTAGATCAGAGAGAAAACTGAATAAAATAATAGGATTATTTTAGATTACTGATTAGAACCTTTTTGAAAATCATGATGGACGCTGTAAGAGAAATGTTTTTAAATTTAAAAGAAACGGATATATGAAAAAAGCCAAACTGTTGTCCCTTGTTTGCATGGGAATAATGTTTTTATATATGATTCCGATTGCTGGCCTGGCGCAGGTTCAGAGTAATGACCTCAATTCAGCGTCAATCCGTATTCAGTATTTATTAGCAGGCCATCCAGCAAGTCAAATTACAGAACTTCCCAAATACAATGAGAATATTTCCGGCAATATCAAACTCACTACGTACCAAAATAAAATTTACCAGGTCATCATCCAGGAAATTGACAGAGGAAATTATGTAGAAATAAATGGTTCACTGGAACATTTGGATTCAGGGGCTTCAGCGCTGACTCTTAGAATTATCTTTCCGGAGAAAGGTACAAATTGGAAATGGTATTCTGGTCTTGACCATTCGTATGTAATCAAAACAAATTCGGTGTATGCGGATTTGGTATCAGCCAATACTATTGTGCCTCCGGATGGTGCGTTAAATGGCAAGACATTACCGGATGGTGGATATGGGGATGCAGTAGGCCGGGGAAAAATGTCCTTTTATCCTCTCTGCGCAATTAGTATGGATGGAAAAGGAGAAGCATTGGGAATTGATTTATCATTACCGATAGTATATCGCCTGGAAGCTGAGAAAGAGAAGTTAATTGCTGAATTTGATATAGCTACCAGTCCCCTAACAGATAAATTTCCAAACCGCAGTTTTTTTAAGCTGAGCAGGTTTGCATTTGATGCTGCCTGGGGAATGCGTTCAGCTTTAGAAAAATATTATAAAATTTATCCTGGATCTTTTAAAAAGAGAGTTATTGCAGAAGGCATCTGGCTTCCTTTCACTCCACTTCGAAAAATCCCTGATTGGAGTGATTTTGGATTTGCCTTTCACGAAACTTCCTGGAACAGTAGCGATCAAAAAAATGGGCAAAGAGTTCCATCCATTACATCAGACAAGGGAACAGGCGTGTTAAGTTTTCAATATACTGAACCCTGGGATATCCAACTACCTATTCAATCAGGAGAAGTGGATTATAAGACACTCTTTTCATCCGGGGTTATTCCTGAGGCAAAAAAAGAATTTTTGGAAACGAGTGCCACCGAAGATAAAAACGGACTTTGGCAGATACGGCGCCTGAAAACTCCCTGGTTTCAATCGGGCTGGGCGGTAAGTATAACCACGAATTGTAATCCTGATATATTAGGAGAAAGCAGGTATCGTAATATTTTGAAAGAGGAAATAGATCCGGCCGTTAAATTGAATGTTGATGGAATTTATTTTGATTCTATGGAATGGAACTGGCATAACGATCTGAACTACCGGAAAGAACATTTTAAATACACGAATTACCCTTTGACTTTTTCTAACGAGGTAGGCAGGCCGGCTATCTGGAATTTTACATCAGAATTTGAAATCATGAAAAAAATAGCTGATGAAATGCATTCCCAGGGAAAACTGGTCATGGGAAACGGGCATGCCTGGAACCCTTTTGCAGCCGCTAACCTTGATTTATTCGGGGCAGAATTGAGCTGGTATTCAACCGGAGATCATGATACAAAAGCCCTGGATTTTAAAAGAGCCATTTCGTTCCAGAAACCTATTGTGTTTCTTTTGAATGAGGGTTTGAATGATACAGCATTTACAAAATTTCCTTACGAAGGCTATGCAATTTATTTTGAAAAATTGATGGCTTATGGTTTTTTCCCTTCTTTTTTTAGTGAAGATGCTTCAAGTGATCCCTACTGGCAGGATAGTAGTAAGGTAGAGAGAGGTCGTCCTTTTTTTAAAAAATATATACCTTTTATCAAACAATTATCGCAGGCCGGCTGGCAGCCGGTCACTTATGCCACCACCGGGCTGAATTCCGTTAGAATTGAAAGATTCGGAGGCCAGAGAAAATTATTTTTTACTATCCGAAATAATGGTAATAGCGATAGAGATTGTGTCATTTCGTTGGATATGAAAGCCTTAAATTTAGAAAAATATTCTGCCTTTGAAATGATTGGCAAAAGCTCTTTAAATAGTAAGGGTAATAATGTATATATAAAAGTGCCTGCAGGAAGAACCAAAGTTATCCAAATCATTGCAGGTTCAAAATAACCCAGGATGTAAAAATAAAATCATGGAATTAAACTTCCATCTACTCTTTCCTGACCCCGTTATTTGCTTCTTCGCAGCAATCTGGTTGGCCAAAGTGGATCGTTTAGAATTCCTGGTAAATAATTTGGAAAATAGCGCAAACGATTGCGTGGCAATATCAACCGATTGCGTAAAAATATTTTTACTTTTGGATATTATGATGCAGCATATTTCAAAAAAATATTGCCATCTTTAGTATAACAAATGGTTAAGAAGAAGATTTACTCCAAAGATTGAATTGTTTCTTACCTTTTTATTTGAAACAAGTTGTGAACTTGATAGTGTTGTGTCAGAACACATATTTAACGGCATTGCAGAATATTTAGAATAAAAAAGTGTATTTGCAAAAAAGTGTTTTTAGTCCTGCCAAATAATTTTTTTATTCATAACCTTTGATTTCCCTGAGAGATTTTCAAGACTTTTTATATTTTTTTCAGACATTTTAAAACCATCTTGTCAATTCTAAATTTATGTATATGGGAAAAATTTTGCGAATACTGCTAATATTGATTCCTTTCCTGTTCCTGGGAGTCGTGCTAAAAGCCCAAACCAGGATTCTTAAAGGGAAAGTAATATCAGCCGAAGGTCCCTTGGTGGGTGCCTCCATTTTAATTAAAGGAACAACAAATGGTACGGCAAGTGGCCAGGATGGCTCCTTTACTTTAAATGTACCCGACAAAGCGGTTACCCTCGTAGTTACCTCAGTCGGATATCTAAAGGTTGAACGTTCCGTTGACCAAAATGAAACGAATGTGGAGATCACACTTGCTAAGGATAACACTGGATTAAGCGAAATTGTGGTAACAGCATTAGGTATAACACGACAGTCAAAAACGTTGCCTTATGCTACACAAAATGTGAAGGTGGGCTCGCTTACAGAAGTAAGAGATCCTAATAATGTTTTGAATTCATTGCAGGGAAAAGTAGCTAACGCTGTAATCACCCAAGGCTCAGGAGGTCCAGGCAGCGGGGCCAGAATTGTATTGCGTGGTAACCGCTCTATCCAGGGAACCAACAATGCCTTGATCGTGGTGGATGGTGTTCCTATTACGAACGATACGTACAGCTCTGCAGGAAGTGACTTCGGTTCTGTTCAGAGTTCAGATGGCGCCTCTAATATTAACCCTGATGACATTGAATCAGTCTCTGTCTTACCAGGTGGTTCAGCAGCTGCTTTATATGGCAGCCAGGCAGGTAATGGGGTAATAGTTATCACCACCAAAAAAGGAACAAGAGATAAAATGACAGTGACTGTAAATTCAGGGCTTGCATTTGAAAATGCCTGGTCTTTACCCAAAGTGCAAAACAAATATGGCCAGGGAAATGGCGGTGTATTGGATCCTACCTCCGGGGAAAGCTGGGGGGCTAAAATGACTGGCCAGAGTATTACCAATTACCTGGGACAACCTTCTACTTATTCTCCTCAACCTGATAACATAAAGGATTTTTTCAGAACCGGTCTCGGGGCTAATAATTCAATAAGTGTGTCAGGAGGTACAGCAAAGGCTCAGACTTATCTTTCCTATACTAATAACATTGTAAATGGTATTATTCCAAAAAATAACCTGACCAGTCATACAGTGAATTTGCGGATAACTAACCAGATTTCGAAGAAGTTTTCTACAGACGCAAAAGTTACCTACGTAAATGAGATCATTAAACACATGCCACGTACGGGTGAGGAAAATGCCCCTGTTATAGACATCTATCAAATTCCAAGAAATGTTCCTTTATCTGATGCAAAACAATATGATTCATTAAATAATGTAGGAGTTCCTGTAGCTACTACGTGGCCTTCCACTTTAAGTTCTATTTATCAGAATCCTTATTGGATGGTCAATAATACTACTCTTGATCAAACCCGTAACAGAATAATGGGATTTTTATCTGCAAAATATGATATTACAGATTGGCTGAGTATAGCGGGCCGTGCTAATATTGATAAAATAATGGATCAGCAGGATATAATATATTATCAGAGTACTTTATTATGGGCTACACAAGGCGGAGGATATTTTGCTAAAAATAACATTAATACCACTCAAAAATGGTTTGATGTTATGCTTACAGGAAATAATAATATTTCCAAAGACTTTAAGATCAATTATCATATAGGCGCTATTTACCAGGATAATGCGTATGACCAGAACCAGGGAACAGCAAATGGATTAAATGTAACTAATAAATTCAGCCTTAACTTTGCTACTAATCCTGCCTTGTCATCTAACGCAAATGAAGTGCAGACACAGGCTGTATTTGGCCAGGCGAATATATCTTTTAAAGATGCGGTATTTCTTGATGCAAGTCTGCGAAATGACTGGGCTTCCCCCCTTCCTTCGCCATATTCCTATCAATATTATTCAGTAGGAACCTCTATTATTATATCAGATTTAATTAAAACACTTCCCATGGGTATTTCTTTCCTGAAAGCGAATGTCAATTATTCAGAGGTAGGTAATGGTGGGCAGTTTGGATTATTAAGAGCCACGTATGGGTATAATCAGGGGGCAGGTAATGGATTTTTGGCCAGGAGTACCATTTTACCATTTCCTACACTAAAACCGGAAATTGTTAAGAATTTAGAAGCAGGTATTGCAGCCAGGTTTCTTAACGATCGTCTTGGCTTTACATTGAATTATTATAAAAGCAATTCTTTTAATCAATTACTTCAACTTAATTTACCGGTTGGCACCGGGTATGCAAGACAATACATAAATGCAGGTAATATTCAAAACAAGGGGTTAGAGCTGGTATTGAACGCGACTCCGGTACGGAGCCAGGATTTTGATTGGGATATTGATTTGAATTTTTCTTTAAACCGTAATAAAATCGTAAAGCTAAGTAATGATATTAAGATAGTATATCTTGCGGGTGGGTTTGGAAGATCAGGTACACCTGTAGTAAAAGAAGGAGGAAGTTATGGCGACCTGCTTGCTTACCAGTGGCAAAAAGATGCAAAAGGTAACTATATGGTTACTGATGCAGGCAAACCTCTCACTACTGACATATCAGGTGCAGACCAGGGATACATTGGAAATTTTAATCCGAAAGAAAATTTAGGATTAACTAACACCTTTACTTACAAAAGATTTTCTTTAAGGGTTTTAGCTGATGGACGTATTGGAGGTGTCATGATTTCTGGTACTGAAATGAACCTGGCTTTTAGCGGTATTACGGAAGGTACGGAAGCCCACCGCGAGGGAGGATGGAACCTGGGAGGTGTAGATGCAAATGGACAGGCGGTATCTAAACCGATAAGCGCCCAGGACTTTTGGCAAACTGCTTCCGGAAAACGATATGGTGTAGGTGAATTTTTCGCCTATGATGTTACCAGTTTCAGGGTAAGAGAACTTTCTTTCGGATATGATATTCCGGTAGGGCAGAATTTTTTTATAAAATCAGCCAGATTTTCTGTGATCGCACATAATTTATTCTGGCTTTACCGCGGCAGCTCTATAATGAATATTCCCGGAGAAAGTAAACGTAAAATGTGGTTTGATCCTGACATGAGCCTGGGGAATGGTAACTACCAGGGGGTTGAATACGGCACTTTGCCAGCCACCAGAAGCCTTGGTTTTAACCTGAAACTAACTTTCTAAAGTCTAAAATAATTAAACCTTAAAGTTTATGAAACGAATCAATTTTTTCTCTTACAAACAATCGCATCTGTTGCTTATTGGGTTTGTTATATTGTTTGCTTCCTGCACCAAGAAATTTGCTGATGTCAATACTGATAAAAACAGAATAGCTACAATTGGCGCAGCAGAACTTCCATTTCTTTTTTCCCAGGCACAATCCACTGCAACCAATAGCCAGTGGAATTACCAGGTCGCACAGAACCTGTTTGCTGACCAGTATGCTCAATATTTTGCATGCGAGGCCACTTATTTCCCGTCTGATCGCCTCGTAATCAGAATGGATTGGGTAGGAGCAGCTTTTAATCCTATGTATACAACAGTATTACCTCAATTGCAAACAATCTTTGCCAGCACAGATTCTGTTTCTGCTGAGCATGCAATTGCCAGTATCTGGTGGGTATATACATTTCATAAGGTTACAGATTATTGGGGGCCGATTCCGTATTTCTCTGCTGGTATTCCGGGGAATTCTGTTCCTTATGATCCCCAGGATAAAATTTATGATGATTTCTTTAAAAGACTTGCTGATGCAGTTACCATTTTGAAAGGGAAAACCGGTGAACAGCCGTTCGGAAGTTATGATTTGATATACGGTGGTAATGTAAATAAATGGATCAAATTTGCAAATACACTACGTCTCCGTTTAGCTCTGCGAATATCAAATGTGGATCCTGCACGTGCAAAGGCTGAAGCAGAAGCTGCCGTAGCAGCGGGAGTGATGACTAATAGCCCCGATGATGATGCTTTGATACAGAGGAGTACAAAAGGGGATGACGGGAATGGCCTGGCCATAATGTCGGATTGGAACGAATTCAGGATGAGCGCATCAATGGAATCAGTATTGAAAGGATACAACGATCCGCGGTTACCAATTTATTTTTTACCTGCGGTGAATACAGGAGAATACCACGGTTTAAGGAATGGACTTAGCGTTGAGCAGTTAGGTAAGGATGCTAATAAAGCTGATAATAATTCTCATGTGGGTCCCAGGTGGGCCTCTCCGGCTGCGGGGGGAATATCAACTTATCTTTCCACCCCTCAAAATGTGATGGCTACTGCAGAAGCGTACTTTCTGAGAGCTGAAGGTGCTTTACTCGGCTGGAATATGGATGGCAATGCTAAAGATTTGTATAATGAAGGTATTACTAATTCCCTTGCTCAATGGGGTATTACGGATGCGACAATAGTAAGTAATTACATCAACAGCATGAATACACCAGTTCCACCAGGTGATTATCTTAATTCACCCGCGATGACCAATATTCCTGTAAAATTTGGGACAGACC